>CAXEIX010000120.1:0-3591 GCA_963996605.1 uncultured Candidatus Poseidoniales archaeon
CATTCGGTACAGATTTTCTCAAGATCCTGAGCACTATTTTCAGGAATCTCTAGAATCGCTCCAAGAGCGCCATTTCCACGAGTTCTTCTTGGGGCGAATGGCCACAGACGTACTAGCCTTCTTTCGATTACTTTGCAATCCATCAATCTACAAATCTCTTTTAAGAGGTGATCGAAACTAGAAGTTGTGCAACCAAAATCAACATGATCGGTATCATCAAGCCCGATTCGGCAAAGCCCCAATTCCTCACCCCTCTACATAATCCAAGATCGATTCGAAAACACCTGAAATTCCGGATTCTGAGTCGCAGAGAATACCTTTGACTCCGAATCTCTCTGCGGCAGAGATGTCTGATTGTCTATCGCCAACTAACATGGAGCCGGATTCGCTTGGCCGATCGGTCCAGTCATCCCCGAATGAGAGAATATTATGCTTCCCGGGAAATCTGTGAGCATTGTCAATAATTTGTCTCCCTGCTTCAAGCATTCCTGGATTGGGCTTTCTCGACCAAGCATCGTCAGAAGGGACATATGGGCTATACAGAATCAAATCTATTTCGGCTTCTTGGTCCTCTTCCAGGAGAAGTTCCTGCAATTTATCATTTATACGAGTCAACACATCATGGCTCCAAAGTCCACGTCCTATTGGAGACTGGTTGGTGACGACACAAATCCTGAAGCCCATTTTTCTTAGGATAGCAATTGCCTTTCCCGAACCGGCTAGTATCTCCATTTCGTCGGGGGAGCTGACATAATTCTCTTTCCATCTGTTTAACACGCCATCCCTATCCAGATACGCTATTCTTCCACCCCATTCGGTATTCTCTGGCATATCAATGAGCTTCAAAGGGGATTCAAGTGACGACCCGTGCCGATGAGGAGGCAACATCTTCTTACAACCCGTGATTAGACTTTACTGCCTCTTTTATGATGTGATTGATTATCAATTGTATATCCTCAATCCTCTCCATTGATTGTGAAGGAATCAAGATGCATAAATCTGCGATTTTAGACAATTTTCCCCCTCCTGAACCTCTGTAGTCACCAGTAATTGCCACTGTTTTACAGCCGTTCTCTTTTGAGAATTGAATCCCATTGATGACATTGTCTGAATCGCCTGAACCGCTGAAACCTACGACTAAATCCCCGGATCTGATAAATGTCGAAAGTTGTCCGACAAAGACGTTTTCGTAATTGGTGTCATTCGCCCATGCAGTCAGTGATGATGCATTGTCAGAGTGAGAAATTGTTCGGAGGGAGAGTTCCTTTGACCAGTCACCCGCACTATGGGATGGTGTTCCGGCGCTTCCCCCGTTTCCAATGAAGTGGACGGTCGAGCCCAGTTTACGTGTATTCTCAACTAGAAGCCAGAATTCTTCTATCTGAGACATGGGTAAGTTGCCTATTGTCTCAACTAGGGAGGAGGCGTAATCTTCGGCGAATTCGGTGAAGTCGAAACTCATATGTCCGATTGTTCGGGGGGGGGCATCCTATTTACGGGTTGATGAAAGCAAAGGGGTTGTGGAGGACCCGATAGCTGCATTGGTTGGGTCGTTCGCAGCCAGTTTTGGAATCTCTGATGTTACCATGCAGCTATTGATCGGCTCGCTTGGTCTAGTGATGATGGGGTTTTCATTTCATCGTCATTCTGAGAATTATTCAAAGGGCCTCGCCATAATCTCATGGCCATTTATTGGCCTCTTCTTCTATCTGTACTCTGGATATTTCGTAGAGATATCCGATCCCGTATTGGTTTTCATGACTGCTGGAGCCCTTCCCGCAGCTCTAGCGATTTCCTATTGGGAGTGGGTTTCCGATGGTAGAGAGGATGAAACTATAGTCTGGCTGAGAGGATTCGTGGTTTGGTCGATGATTCCATACTACCTTGTTTTCGGAGTCCCTCATCTAAATATGGCATTCGTGCAATTCACTGCAGTTAGTGCTGAATTGATGCTTGAGTTTGCCGGTTTTGGTGGTTACGAAATTGGTTCAATGATGATCGAGAGACATGATCAAGTCGCCATCCCTGTTTCAGATTGGGAGGGAAATCGATTCGTACTTAGCGAGCCACTAGGAGAGGGTGGCTTCTACGCGCCGATGATCAACGGAGAAGGGGCATCCGTGGGTGCGGTCATTCTGGCTTGCTCTGCTCTCCAGTCTATGGCAGTCTTCATTGGGGCTATTGTGGCATTAAAATCGGTTCATTGGAAGAGGCGCGCGCGGGCACTGGTTATCGCAATCCCAACTATACATGTTCTGAACGTATTCAGGAATGCTGGAATTGTCTGGCTCACGGACACATATCCTTCTTGGAGTCTAGCTGGCATTGGAATATTTGATTTCGCCCATAGCTATGCTGCGAAGGTGGCTAGTCTGTTTGCAATGTTCCTCATGGCCCTGGCCCTATTCGACCTCCTTCCTGAGCTTCATAAACACGTAATGAAGGTAATGAGTCCGATAGTGAAGCTCAGACAATTCTTGACCTGATTCTATCGAAAAGCTTCCCTGAAAGGGGCATATCGTGCTCCCATGCGAACTCCTTCATCACTCTGATTGCTTCCTTTTCCAACTCAGAGTCTCCAACGAAGTCTGTTAGCTCAATCTTGTTATTCCTAGTATTGGCCTTAAATGCCGCTATTGGGTTTTCTTTGTGGAATACAAGGTATGCAGATCCAAAGCCGAATCTCTCCCTGAGTAGGCTTCCGAAATAGTGAATCAGAGGATCCGAGGGAGGGATGACCAAGTCTCGTGTTTGTGCAATCCTCTCCTCGCCCTCAAGCATATCGAGCCTGCCCCAGCATATGTCCTGGAGATCATCCACCAGGAATCCCTTGATCAATGTCCCATCATCCTCGAAATCATGCATGACATCGCTAATCTCTTCGGGAGTGAAGGACGATCCGGCTAGCCTCTCCACCTGCTTTAGAGTGATAACTGGGTAATCCTCGACGAGGGTTCGCAAGTATTTTCTTTTTGAGTCCCACAAATCCAAGTTCCGCAGGGGTTCAACTGTCCTAAAGCCCCCACGATAGTCTTGTATTAGGTGCCCACTTCTAACTAGTGGTGACACGATTTTGCGGAACTCTGATCTCGACATCGCATTCCTTTCCATGAATAAATCAGGATCGTTCGTGTCTCTGAAAAACTGTAGAATATCTTCGTCTTCAGGATCAGTGGGGACGTTCCTAATCGATAGAAGCCTCTGGAAGTGTTGATATCTGGCCCAAACAAGGTGACCACGAAGATTTGATCCTTGGTGCAACTGATGAGCCGCGACCATTGAGTCGAGATTAACTCTGAACATCTCGCACCTGCCCCTGAGAGAAAAGTCGTCACGTAGTTCTGTGGAGTTCTCGAGAGCGATCGTCTCATTCTCCCATCTACTGTTTTGGTGTATTGAATGGTGGTAGAAAAGCATCCTATTGATTTCCATTCTTGATCTGGGCTCTACCACCCCCCCTCTGATGTACCTTTCTCCGTCGCCCATTGATGTGAAGCCCAATTCGGCTAGGATTTGCTGGATGTTGTCGTCGCAGTCGTGGACGGGCACCCCATTGAAGGCATGGAGTACAGAGACATCTACAAGTCGGTC
>CAXEIX010000121.1:0-3564 GCA_963996605.1 uncultured Candidatus Poseidoniales archaeon
GAAACTAGGAAGGGCAAGGCACCAGGGGGATACCAGTATTACCTCGAGAAGAGTAGGGTTCCATTCATCTTCATGAATGCCGCTGGGCTTCAGGGTGACTTGGAGACCATGATTCACGAAGCAGGACATGCATTCCACTCACTCTATTGTGGACATCTAGAGTTAATTGACGAGAGGGACTACCCGATAGAGTTCGCAGAGGTTGCATCCATGTCGATGGAGCTCCTCACGCAGCCATGGTGGGACAAGTTCTACGAATCTGAGGAGGCTGATAGAGCAAGGAGGGCACACTTGGAAGGAGTGATTTTCTTGTTGCCATGGATAGCGACGATTGATTCATTCCAACATTGGATTTACGCCAACCCTGGGCACTCTAAAGAAGAAAGGGCCGAGGTGTGGCTCTCAATCAGAGATAAATTCGGCTCCGATATGGATTGGACAGGTCATACTGACTTCAAAGAATTGTCATGGCAGCAACAAGGCCATCTCTTCGGAGTACCATTCTATTACATCGAGTATGGAATTGCCCAACTTGGATCTTTACAATTGTGGAAGACTCAGATGGGTGACCCTCAGAAAGCGCTTGATGACTATGCAAATGCGATGTCACTAGGAAACACTAGAACACTGCCGGAGCTATTCTCGGCGGCTGATCTGGAGCTGGGGTTCAACGAAGGCCACTTCATGTCCCTGATGGGGACTGTGGAGACAGCATTGTCAGAGTTGCCGGTGTAGCCTTCGGACCCCGGGGCCTACGCTAATCGCGCAGACCCTCGGATGTCACGGTAAAGACTGCCTCGCCCTCAGGTAGGTTTGGACTGTCGATCAGGCGGGCAATTCTCCGACCCCCCTTTGACTTCCTGAGATATAGGCGGAATGTGCTAGCGTGTGCTACGATGTGGCCACCTACTGCTCTTGTGGGATCGCCCCACATTGCATCTGGCTTGGCCTGAACCTGATTTGTTACCAGGACGATTGCATTCTGTACGTCGGCAACCTGCTTCAGCTCCTTCATATGGCGATTGAGCTTCTGCTGCCTGGGTGCCAACATCCCTCTTCCTACGTACTCTGCACGGAAATGACTAGTTAGAGAGTCGACTATGATCAACTTGACGTCGAGGCTCTTTCCCATTCTCTTTATCTCATCAACGAGGAGTATCTGGTGTGCAGAGTTGTAGGCCCTAGCAACGTGTATTCTATCGAGTGCGTCATTGGGATCAATACCCACTGCTTCTGCCATTTGTGCTATTCTCTCTGGCCTGAATGTATCTTCTGTGTCGATGTAAACAATCTCGCCGTCTAGACCCCCTTGCTCCAAACTGAGTATACAGTTAACAGCCAGCTGATGTCCTATCTGAGTTTTTCCACTTCCGAATTCGCCGAAAACCTCGACTATTGCCTGAGTCTCAAAACCGCCCCCAAGTAGTTCATCAAGCGAAGATGCTCCAGATGTCAGCTTCTGTACCCTCTTTCTCCTTTCAAGTAGGGCAACACCACTGACGAATCCTCCTATGTTAGCCAGTTTCTTTGCTCCTGCGATGATCTTTGCTGATACTGCCTCTCCCAGTTCTGCTTGTTCGGCTAGCTCTGCCGGACTCATCACTGCAATACCCAAGAGATCCTCGAATCCTGCTTCTTCTAGCTTCTCTGCTGTTGCTGGTCCTACTCCGGGTAAGTCCTGAATCGTGGGTTCTGGTTCATCTACATCTATCACTAGCTCTTCTTCATCCACTTTTTCACTTGCTGTTTCTTCTGTCATCTCATCACCAATATTCGTCCGTTCATAATCGGAGGTATATGAACAAACAAAGGACCCCTTGAGATTGTATGAAAGTATTCATGCTTCATTTATCTATGCAGTATATCGATTTTTCACTTTCACTTTGTTCTGGTAGCGGGTGATGGATTTGAACCATCGGTCTCCGGGTTATGAGCCCGACGAGATAACCTGACTACTCCAACCCGCTGTCTTAACGCTGGGGCCTCAGTTATTTGAACGCGCGGGACGAGAAAATTCGTTTGAATGATGGTAACAGTATTGTGATGCCAGCATTCCGACTACTTCTGTACCACCCATGGACGACCATTTGCTTATTCAGAATGCGACCCTTGTTTTGCCTGATAGATTAGTAGATGGAGACTTACGTGTTTCTAACGGTTCAATATCTATTATTGCCCCAGGTGGCGGTTTGGATCCGTTGATTGATGAAAATGTGATTGATGCTACGGGCTTGCATCTCCTCCCTGGCGCTATCGACCCTCATGTCCATTTCAGAGAGCCTGGACATGCCGATAAGGAAGACCTAGAGAGTGGAAGTAGGGCTGCCGCTGCTGGTGGAGTGACCTCATTCCTTGACATGCCGAATAACAGCCCCAATACGATAAACCGTCAGACTTTGGAAAGGAAGATCTCTCTTGCTTCCACTAAATCCGTCACCCATCATGGCTTCTTCATAGGTGCGACCAAGGACAATATCAGTGATTTGCAGAGCGTTGAAGGCATGGATGGAGTATGTGGAATCAAGGTTTTCATGGGCAGTAGTACGGGAGACTTGCTTGTACATGAGCAGGATCATCTGGAGAACATATTTGCCAATACAGGAGGTATCATCGCGACCCATGCAGAAGATGAGGATCGTCTACAACAGCGTAATGCAGAGTTCAGTAATCGTACTGACATTTCCTCCCATGCCGAGTGTAGAGATGTTGAATGCGCATTCCTAGCTACGAAGAGAGCCTCTGCTCTTGCTAAAGATCACCAACATCGTCTACACATCGTCCATCTAACAAGCGGTAAGGAGGCTGACTGGTTGCAGAAAAACAAAGGCGACCTGATAACAACCGAGGTGTGTACACAACATCTGACCTTCGATCAGGATGACGTTGAGAGGTTGGGTGAGCGTGTATTGATGAATCCGCCAATTCGGTATACTGAGGATAGGGAGGCACTTTGGTCTCGACTCAAGGATGGAACGATAGATTGCGTGGTCACCGACCATGCCCCACACACCTTGGAAGCAAAGTCTGTCGGATTCCCTGACGCACCGGCTGGAATGCCGGGAGTGGAGTCTTCTTTGCCTCTGATGCTTACTCACGCTATGGATGGGAAATGTAGCGTCTCGGATGTGGTTCGCTGGATGTGCGAGGGACCTGCCAGGGTCTACGATATCCAGAACAAGGGATCACTAGTCGAGGGGTATGATGGTGACTTGGCACTAGTCGACTTGGAGACTAGTCGAATGATTACTGATTCGGATACCTGGACTAGAGTTGGTTGGACTCCATATGATGGGATGGAACTTGTCGGATGGCCGAGGTACACTATCGTCGATGGTGAGGTCGTTCACAAGAGAGAGGTCGGCGGTGAGCTCCGTGGAACTCCGGTGGCTTCACCCGGCTCAGCAGGTAGAGTACTGAGATTCGGATAGTCTTCCCTAATCCTCGCAATTCTCAGAATCGGGCTCGTTGCAAGGGTTAGTCTCGACGTCTTCCGATGAGGATCCGGAAGTTCCGATCTCGACTTCCTCGAGTGCGTAGTAGTGATCTACTGGCTCATTTCCAGGG
>CAXEIX010000122.1:0-3562 GCA_963996605.1 uncultured Candidatus Poseidoniales archaeon
ACGCCCGAGGGCATGGGGCGTTTCTATCGCAATCATGGGCCTATGGACGCTAATGAGCATCTCAATGGGCCCGCTTGCGTCTTCATTCTGACAAAATCCCCGACCGAGAGCATCATAAGCGGGAAACCGTTCTCTCAACCACCCTTGGGGGTATAGTATAACCTGGTAGTACCGCGGGCTCCAGTTGCACGGGAATGACGACGAGGAGGTATTCTGATGGCTTTGATGACCAACTGGAGCACCGACCCGTCGCAAACCGAGAGCGTGCGCGAGCCGGGTGCACGCTAAGCGGAAGAAACCCGCTGATCTGGGTTCAAATCCCAGTGCCCCCACCACAACAGATACCTCCAGCGAACAGCCTGAATCCTCACCAAAATAGGTTGGGTTGAATAGAAGCCGGTGTCCGCAGGGGCACGATGGACCGGCGTTTGCTCGCCCTGGCAATGGTAGTCCTGCTCATGTCCCCGCTGACCGGGAGCATAGCGGCATCCAACTCGGCATCCTCCACGAAAGGAACGAATCTGGGCGAGGCACAGATAGTCGAGCAAGGACAACTAACCTCGGTCCCAGAGCAATCCGAGATATGGTGGGACCCCCAAGCAGATTGGTGGGAGTTCACCACTCTGGATTTGGATAGGAACGGCATCCACGACTCCATACAGAAGGAGTCGGGCATTGTAAACGTCGGCCTCTCATTCACCAGGGAAGTAACAGACTCCGATAGACAGAGGCTGCTCTCGATGGGCTTCGAGATCCGACAGGAGCTTCCGGTTGTGGATGCTGTCCTTCTTGGGGGGATCGAAGCGAGCAAGGTCTGGGAGTTAGCTCATCTCGACGGAGTCGCCATGGTGGAGAGGTATGGTTCGCTCGTGTTCTACGGTGACGTCCAGACCCCGGCAGTCAAGGCCAGCAACTCATCTGACTACCCCATCGGAGCATGGGACTTGGGAATGTCCGGACAGGGCATCAACATCGCCATGGTGGACACCGGGGTGGACAACGAGCACCCCGGTCTCGTGGGCAAGTTCGTCGCCGGTTATGATGCAGTATGCTTCGTGCACAGCGACCCGCAGTGCATCCTCTCAGGAGGCAGGGAAGACGACGGCTCCTTCGATCCAGATGACGGTAACCAGCACGGGACGGCCTGCATGGGGATGGCCAGCGCCACAGGACTGGAGGCTGACGGGACTCAGACCGCATTCTACGGCTCTGCGCCGGACGCAGGCCTTGTAGACGTCAGGATAGGGACGGACGTCGGCGCAGGGCCATTCGAGAACTACCTCCTGGAGCAGGAATTCTACGAGTCCGCTATGAACGGCCTCCAGTGGATAATCGACCACAGAGATGACGCATGGCCGGGGGTAGACGAGGAGAGCCATGGGATAGACATCATCTCCCTCTCATGGGGGATAACCAGCCACGAGGACGGCGGGTCAGACGGCTCGGACATGCACAGCCGGATCCTTGACGAGGCGATGGGGCTGGGAGTGGTAGTGTCTAACGCCGCTGGGAACTCAGGGGAGGACAACGACGGACTCTCTGGTATGAGCGCGTCATCACTTTCCATCACGGTGGCAGCGACCGACGACAAGAACACTGTCAACAGGACTGATGATGAGATCGCCGGCTACTCCTCCAGGGGTCCGCGCAAGGACAACGGAAACGGCAACCCTCTCGACGAGCTGATCCCAGAGATCAGCGCCCCCGGCTCCAACATAGTACAGGCGGAGGCATGCGTGACCAGCGGCTCCTGTAACAACTTCCTCGGTGGCGACGCATCGGAGAACACGTACACGGGGAGGGGAAGCGGGACCTCTTACGCGACACCCGCGGTCAGCGGGATAATCGCCTTGCTCTTGGAGGCAAACTCCAACCTCACGCCACTCCAGGTGAAGGAGGTTCTCAAGCACACCTCAGAGCTGAGGGGGGAGCCCAGCGCCCCGGAGGTGGACCCATACTGGAACCGAGAGTTCGGCTATGGGATGGTAGATGCACTCGCCTCAGTCGAGCTGGCCATCTTCCTGCTGGACTCCGGTCAGACTGAGTCGATCGACCCGACACTGCAGAGTCACGGCCTGAACTTCACTCAGTCCGACATGATCAACATCACAGGGCACGCATGGGGCCAGGCCGGAACGGTCGACAGGGTCGAGTATAGGGTGGGGCAGGGAACTTGGCATGAGGCCACTTACTCCGAGCCTCCCGGGGAGGTGGGGGCCCTGACCCCATTCCTGTGGCACGTAGTCCTCGACCCGGGTGACCTCCCGGAGGGGCAGCACACAGTGGAGGTGCATGCGTCCTCGGGGGGCTCGCACTCCCTCCCGGTCTTCTACGAGGTGATGGGAGGTGGAGCAGGGTTTTCACCTCAGGGAGTACCTACCGCGGTCATTGGTCTCGTAGTCCTGGTGGCTATGGCATGGGTCGGTTCACTGGTTCTGGTAAGGCTACGCTCTGACGAGGAAATCGAGAGCATGCTCCCCAATATGAGTGGAGCCATTGAGGATGCGATCGACGCGGAACTGGTCGACTGAAACCCGACTAGACGAGGAATTCGAGTGCCGCGAGCCGCCTTGTTAAAATCCTAGAACGATAGTCCGCAGGTCATGGTGAGATTCTCCGACCGCTCTAAGAGCATTCGACCAACGGGCGTTAGGAGGATGTTCGACATGGCTGGGGACGACGCCGTGCAGTTCGGCTTGGGCGAGCCGGACTTCCAGCCTCCAGATCTGGCCATCGAGGCTTTCACTCGAGCGATGAGGGATGGGAGGAATAAGTACACTACCACCGCTGGACTCCCCCCCCTCAGGCAGAAGATAGCTGAGATGTGGCACCATCGAATCCCCACTCTGGACGAGTCCAACGTGTGCATCACCATGAGCGGGACAAACGCCCTGCTGGACATCTTTCTGGCAATTGTCAACCCCGGGGATAAGGTGATGATCCCCGAGCCTTACTTCCCGCTCTATCCCCCGGATGTCGTGATCTGCGGAGGCGAACCCTCGTTCTACCCCTGTAGGTTCGAGAACGGCTTCGTACCCACAATCTCCGAACTCGAGGAGATAGTAGACGATAGCACCGTAGCCATACTGTACAACTTCCCCAGCAACCCAACGGGCGGCAATGTGGACGAACGGCAGAGGGACGAACTAGTCGAATTCGCGAGAGCCAACGACCTGTGGCTGATCACCGACGAAGTCTACGACAGGATCGTCTACGACTCGCCCCACGTCTCCTTCCTCGGAGCCGGATACGACAAACTGGTCATGGTACAGTCATTCTCCAAGACCTTCGCGATGACCGGCTGGAGGATAGGCTACTTGCTCTCTCCCGACCCAGATCTGATGAGAGAGCTGACGAAGATGCAGTACTATGTTACGGCATGCTCCAATGATGCCATGCAGCACGCCGTGCTCGAAGCTCTGGAGAGGTACCCAGGCTACCCCGAGGAAATGTGCGCAGAATTCAAGGAACGCAGGGACCTGATATGCGAGAGGCTCAATGCGATTCCCGGAGTTTCGTGCCACGTGCCCACTGGGGCGTTCTACGTATTCCCCAAGGTCGA
>CAXEIX010000123.1:0-3519 GCA_963996605.1 uncultured Candidatus Poseidoniales archaeon
TGATGCAATTGAGCAGTACGAGCGTGGTCTTTTCCTAAGGATGCTAGAAGGACTAGAGGGAATTGAGGGGGTAAAGATCTGGGGAATTACCGAACCAAACAGGATTTCAGAGAGGGCCCCAACAGTTTCATTCACTCATCCCTCTCTGAGTGCAAAGGAAATAGGGAGAAGGTTGGCTGAAAGAGGAGTTTTCGTATGGGCTGGAAATTTCTACGCTCTCGAGCTTACGGAGGCATTGGGATTGGAGCCAGAAGGTGTTCTCAGAGCAGGTCTACTGCATTACAACTCACTGGAGGAAGTGGATTACTTCGTTGAGTCTGTTGCAGAAATATTGGGTTGACTCACTCTACCCATTGGTATCTTCTTTGGCCTTCTAAATCTCCATCCAAACCGACGCTGACCAAAGCGAACTCGGTACTGGGTTTGACTACAGAACGCTTCCTCTTCCCTTTATGTAATGCTTCGTAGACTGTCTTGTTGATGGCATGCCGCGTAGATAGACGCTCAAAGAGGTGGAATCGAGAGGCGATCTCCCTCCATCCGGGTTGAACGATTCCCTCGAACACCTTGGCCTTTGCACCTGAACCATATCCGCATAGTCCGATTCTATTGGATTCAATTTCTACACCCTCTAAGTAGTCGGATTCCATGGCCGACATCAATGCGAGGAAGATGGAGCCAGTGTACTGGTTTCCAATTAGGCTGGAAGCTCTTTGGGTCTTCTCTATCCTTTCATCGACGAAGGTGCGAAACTCGTCAGTCTTTGAGATGAGCCTGCGGTAGTAGTCGTTAGCTTTCTCGAATTCCTCTATCCCCTCTGGAGTGTCTGCATAATCCGATGGGAACGGCTCGGGTCCTATCTCCTCTACAATCTTCGACCACATTGGAAGTTCTCGACGATCATGCCGGAATACATCAGGGAACATTCTCTTACCCTGGAATGCGTATGGAAGATGAACTATTATCCGACTCCATTGGTTGGTCAGAATTTCATCAGAATCTGGGTCGTATCTACCCTCATCTATTGCCTTAATACGGAAATCAATGAAAGCCTGCTTTACCGACTCAGAGTAGCATCTATTGGAGAACTGTCCATCGAAAACAGGAGTATCCTTGTGTATCATTATCTTCTCATTCTCAAATATCACTTCGTTCTTCTTCTTGGAACGAGGGAGGAGCTTGAGGATCTTTTCAGCCAGGTTTGAGGTAATGCTGGCTCCTGATTCCTCTGCTAGTTCTAGTACGTTCTCAACTACCGTTCTTGTTTCGACCTCTCTTCGAGGCTTGAAGAAATCATGAACTGGCATTGTGGAAACTCCCCAAATGTCTGGTATCGCCAGCAATCTGGGTTTGTGACGAATTAGTATCGCCCCTCCTCCTGCTCCCTGGGTGTACTCTCCAGAAGAGCCGAGATCGTATTTTGCGTTATCAGCGAACACGACAATTCCTATTCGATTTCTACGCTCACCCCCTCTAGCCGCCCAGTCAAGGGTATTATGCATGGCATCCACTGCACCAATGCAGGCGAATGTCATATCGACAACGTCACAGTTTCTGAAGCATTTTTCACCGAACTTTGGCGAGTATCTCTGTTCCAGCATATCCATGATGTAGGTCGCAGTAGGTTTTGCCCCGTCGAGGGCTGATTCGGTTCCGAGATAAATTCGGCCGATTGAAGATGGGTCGAGAGAATTTCTGTCAATCAAACGAGAAACAGCGTTTGCTCCCATGGTTGCAGTGTCTTCGTGGACATCTGGGATTGCCATTGCCTCCAGCCCCAATCCCTTGCTAAGTTTGCCATAGTCTGCTCCTCTAAATTCAGCGAAGTCCTGCATGGCGAAGTATAGCCTTGGGAAGTGCAGGGCGATGTCATCTATTCCCACTTCTGACACGTTTATTCCTTCCTTCGGTATTGGCCTACATTATCATACCTGTGGAATTGCTCCTCTTTTGTCGCACATTAGGCCTGTAACTAGTTGCCGCCGGTGATATTGTTGATAGATTCCAGAAGGTCTTTTTTCCTGGAGAAATGGTCAGAAATGGGAGATAGTATTTCTGAGAGGGCATCGGCAACTGCCATCTTTGCATCCAATGGGTGGATTGTACCATCTGAGACCGCGTCGATAAACGACTGAGCATCCACCCACTCAGAAGCCTCCCCATACTTGGGGTCAGGAGAAACTGTGATCTTCCCCATTTTAGGAATTATCACATGTTTAGAAATTTCGAATACTGGAGAGTTTTGGTTTCCAACCTCGAGGAAGGCCTTACGCATCTTGGACCTAATTGATTCAGGCTCATCATCCAACAATATTGCATTTCCAGGGTCGGACTTAGACATTTTGTGATCGAAAGAGTCCATCCTCCCGCCGGGTCCCTTTAGCCCGGATAGCATAGGAGTATGGATGCAAGTTGGCTTGATCCAGTGGTTTTTCTCGGCTACATCTCTCATGTACATGTGCGCCTTCCTCTGATCCATTCCTCCTAATGCGATATCAACCTCCAACTCGAAGATATCTGCAGCCTGCAGAGCGGGGTAGTAGAATGCAGCCAGATCGTGATCCGAAGAATCCTCATCACGGCCCATTATGCTGAACGTTCTGCGAACCCTAGAGAGACTCATGTTCTTCGAGCACCTTAGCACCCTTTCCCAATACTTTCCCGAGTCCATAACCTCGGATGCGCGTACGAATTGTATCTCTCCCGGTCCCTTGCCTTCTCTGGGGTTTCCGAGAACTGCCCTAAACATCTCGGACATGTACTCAGCCGCTATCCCAATCTTCTCCATGTCCCTCCCGAATTTGTCATTTACCCAAGCATGCCAGTCGGCGAGTAAGATGATTACATTGGCGCCTTCTCCAGTTAAGTTACTAATTGTATCAGCGAGTATCATCCATCCTAGGTGGGCCTTGCCACTCGGCTCCAGCCCTACATAAGCCACCAATTCCTCATTCCCCGAGTGGCTTGATCCCCCAGATAGAACAGATTCTACGTGATTTATCCCTATGACCTCTTGACACTCAGAGAACATTCTCTCGATTCGTTCCCGGGATTCCGATTCTATTTCTAGAGAATTTCCCTCGGACATTTGGACACCTAGTTGAACAGTTTGTTGAGTTTCTCAGCCCTGCCCTTCGCCTTAGTATTGTCATTGGCCTCGAGGAGGGCCTCAATCTCCTTGATCAGGGATTCTGCCTGTTCTTTCTTGTCCTCTGAAATACTTTCTGACATCTCCATGAAGTGCTTTGCTGCGGAGATTGCTGACTTTGCTTTGGAGGCCTTCTTTGCCCACTCCTTCGCCTTATCGCCTCGTTGTTTAGAATTGTAACCAGTAGCCTTGTCCAAGAATGCAGTCCACCTCTTCCTGTCTTCCATGGCTGACTTCATTGCTTCTTCGTTCTCGAAGTCGGGTGGTACATTTGTGATATCGACAATCATTGCCCCATTTTCATATCTGGCTACAATGGATGTCATTACTCCATGCGTGGCCTCAAATGATTCATTCGAAGAGTCTTCGAC
>CAXEIX010000124.1:0-3497 GCA_963996605.1 uncultured Candidatus Poseidoniales archaeon
GTTGGATGGTCGCCCGCCATATCAGACATCAGGAGGGGTCTCAGTGGCTCCGGGTCCAGCCAATCGGTAAGTCGCCTCTCGCTGATCATGATGCTTACGCTGTCCATAGTCACGCTTGCAGCGGTCCAGGGCCACACCGGCACTTTGGTGGACGAGAGGACCACCAGTGCCCAGAACGGGGCAGACCTGCAAGTACAATTCGACTCTGAGCTATCAGAGAGCGAGGCCATGAGCCTGGTCATGCAGTCCATCCAGACCGTGAACGACGACGCGATCTCGGACATCGACTCAATGGCTTCCGTCAGCTATCTGTTCCCCGGAGTCCTGGACAGGGACAGCGGAGGGGTGTACTCCGCATGGGTCCTCTTCGACGGGCATGAGGACACGCTGATCTGGGACGAGCAGGCCATCGAGGGAAGCAACGTGGGCAAGATGGCAGAAGATTGGAGCCAGGGGGCATACACTGCTGGTGACGGTGCCAGGGATGCCCTGGACAGGCCGGCTAGAGGGAGCGCACTCAACATATCGATAGCCAACCTGGTCTTCGACGAGTTCGGAATCCCATCAGTCGAGGCCTCTAACACGACTGTTACCGTGAACTACGCTGGGAGGACCGACTGGATACCAGGGTTCTCGGCAGCGGAGTCCGACAACTCGATCGTCATAGGGGAGAGCACGTACATCGGCCTGATTGGCAACCCCACGACCTTCGCGCACACCTCCGACAGGTGGTTCTTCGAGCTCTGCAACGAGGAGGGCGATGACTGCAAGGCTGCCTTGGAGGCAGTCAGTGCCGACCTCAGGAGCAAGGGCAGCGTGATCTCGGCACAGGACTGGTCTTCCGCCCACGAGAGCAACGAGAGGAACGGCGGCCTGGTGTTCGGGACCCCGGGGCTACTGAGCATGATGTTCGTAGTAGCAGCGCTCGCCTCGGTCTCATCCGCGTTCGTGTTCCTATCCCTGGTACTGAGCCAGAGGAAGAGGGAGCTTGCCATCCTGCAGGCGATCGGAGCGAGCCCGAACCAGGTGGTGAGGCTGGTCCTATTCGAGATCATGTCGATACTCATGGTCAGCATGGTCCTCGGGGTAGCACTCGGTCTGGCGGTCTCGGAGTCATTCAACGGCTTCTTCTCCGTGTTCGGCTTCATCTTCCAGCTATTCCTGGGGCAGAGCGCCCCCATCGACAGGGACCTGATCTGGCCCTGGTTCGAGCTGATCGTGGTCAATGGCCTAGTACTCGCAGCAGTCGTCATATCGCTCCTATTCACCACTAGGAGAGCGCTGGACTCTGATCTGGCTACGGTTCTGAAGGGGGAGTGACATGGAAGGACACACAAACAACGAGATTCTGAGGGCGAACTCACTCTACCACGTTTACGAATCTAGTGCGGAGGACGGAAACGTCGTCGCGCTTCGGGGACTCAGCGTCTCGATCATGGAGGGCGAGGCCGTGGCCGTGGTCGGACCATCAGGATCCGGGAAGTCGACCCTGCTGAAGTGCCTCGGCGGGCTGATGAAGCCCTCGGCGGGATCCGTCGAGCTGGGCGGGACGAGAATGACAAGACTGACCGGAGTTGAGCTGGTCGAGCTCAGGCAGAAGACCGTCTCGTTCATCTTCCAGGACGCCAACCTACTGCCGCATCTGAATGCCATCGACAACGTGGCCCAGCCCCTGCTACACCAGGGAGTCATGTCCGGGGTAGCCCGCAAGAAGGCAATGGGGCTCCTGGAGAGGCTCGGAGTGGGGGACAGGGCTTACGGGATGCCGGAGCAGCTGTCCGGAGGCGAGCAGCAGAGGGTCGCTATTTCCAGGGCCCTGATCACCGATCCGAAACTGATCCTGGCCGACGAGCCGACTGGCGCTCTCGACCCGATAACCAGCAGGGAGGTCCTAGCGCTGTTCGATCAGCTGCACAAGGAGGATGACGTCGCATTCCTGCTCGTCACCCACAGCAAGGAGGTCGCTTCGTTCTGCGAGCGATCGCTGGAGCTCAGAGAGGGGCGATTCATCGCCCAGCATGGGGTGGGGGTCGACATAGGAGACCTCTCGGACTCGAGGGAGTTCATAGTCGACGACTCCGGAACCGTGACCCTGCCCCCGGACGTGCTGCTGAAGATCGGTGGCCCAGGCAGGTTCGAGGTCCAGGAAATAGAGAGGGACATGCTCCATCTGGAGAGGGTGGCCGAGGAGAGGGAGGAGATCGAGGGCTCTGGGAAGATGACCCTCTCGCCGTCCTGCCCGGCATGCTTCCACCAATACGGGGAAAGCGATGAGCAGCTGTGCCCGGAGTGCGGTTCCAGCAGGCCTATGGTTCAGGCCTGAGGAAGCGAGAAGTTCTGCGGCTTTGCTATTCCCAGGTCCGCGGGTAGCTCCCTGGTCTTCTCTGGCAGCGTGATGGGGATCATCTCGCGCCCGATCAGGGCCACCCTGCTCTCGCTCCTCTCCGAGAGGACCTCGCGCCCCACCATCGGAGCCAGCCTCTCTGAGAACTCCATCACCTCGGCGTGGGTCGGCATGTTGTCGATCGAGAGGTTGTTCCTGCTGTTGCCGACGAATACGAACCCCTTCGCCTCGATGAAGTCGGGGTCCGCTATGTTGTCCAGGCGGGCGTAGTCATCGTGATGCCCCAGCGACTCGTGCTTGATCAGGGTGTGACGGCAGACCGTGCGGGTGTCCAGGCTGGGCAGGAGCTCCAGGGTCTGCTCCAGCTTGTGGAAGGCGCCCTGGTCGAACTTTGGCTTGCATATGCGGTCGAAGATCTCCTTGTTGGGGGCGTCCACGCTGACGTAGAGCTGGGTGGGGAGCGTATCGAGGTTCTCTATGACCTTCGGGAGGCTCCCGTTCGTGACCAGGAATGTGCTGGTGCCGTGCTGGTGGCATATGTCGAGGAACTCCCCGAGCCTGGAGTAGAGAGTAGGCTCGCCATTGAGGGAGATAGCGACGTGCTTCGGGTTCTGGGCCTCGAGCCACTTCTCCCGGTCTGCCTTCGGGTTCCCACCGTACCCCGTCAGCAGCCTCCTGTGTCCGCGAACGGACTCCAGGTACAGCTCGTACGGGTCGTCGTCGATCTTGTTGAGGGTATCAGAGTGAGGCTCCCTCCAGCAGTACGTGCAGCCCAGGTTGCAGGTGTCCACGTTCGGCGCCATCTGCATGCAACCATGGCTCTCGATGCCGTAGAAGGTCCCCTTGTAGCAGGAGCGGTCGGCGATAAGCGACTGCTTGGTCCAGTGGCAGACCTTGACCCCGCCGTGCTCGCCGACCAGCTGGTACCTCTGCTTGGAGAGCCTGCTCGCGATGCGCGGCTCGATCTTCGTTACTGGGCTCTGGACCATCTTCCTCGCCCCTCTGGCAGTAGGTCTCGACTTGAATGATTCCTTAGAATCGCAGAGACACTCCCTGACATCTAGCCGAACTTGATGCCCGTGCCGTATGCGAATACCTCGACGGCCTTGGTGCCCTTGGGCTTGGATGCGGGTGTCATCTCTGCCGTGTCGAT
>CAXEIX010000125.1:0-3485 GCA_963996605.1 uncultured Candidatus Poseidoniales archaeon
CCCTGTTCTGGCGCATGTCTCAAACATCGCACTAGTCTTCCCAGCAATCATATCGATGTAGTCTTGCTCAGACACTTCTTCCCTAGTCTCAAATTCAATATCTTCTTGTTGCCCCTCTGCAACCTTCCTAACCATCTCACCGATCGATCGAATGAGGTGACTTAGACGATTCTCCGGAATATCTTCTGATTCTGCTAGGATTTCGAATCCTACAGCCAGCATTGCATCACCAGCATTGATTGCCGTTGCATCGTCATACTGTACATGAACCGCATCCAGTCCCCTCCTGATGGGGTCCTGGTCGATGATGTCATCGTGAATTAAAGTAAAGTTGTGGATTATTTCTATTGATGCCCCTAGTGTATAGTGGCCTTCATTTGCACCTCCTACGGCCTCTCCAACCAGTCTGGGAAGAATGGCTCTAAGTCTCTTCCCTCCCCCTTTGAATAAGTGTGTCATCGCGCCATGAAGATTATTCTGCTCCATTTTTCCTAGGCTTTTCATTATCTCCCACTCAACTCTTTCTCTATGGTCAGAGAGGGCATCTAGTAGAACCTGACCTGGAATAATTGACTCTCCCTCCATGTCTACTTCCCCGCAGTATGTAATATCATTATTTATCGAACTTGCCATGGAAATAACATCACAATCTTGAGGGATGGCAAATTTCTCCCAAATTAATCTGAACCACGGGGCAACGACTTCATCATTCCATTTTCCATTGCCCTCCATCATTCTGCTGATTTCTAATGGATCTAACCAGAGGGCATCTGAGATTTCATTTTCATTGTGATTAACTTCTGTATCGGCTTGAACTACCATGATGTGATCTATTTCCCTCTCTATCCAATCTTTGTCCCATCTGCAAGAATATTCCATCTTCCCTATGTGGTGGAAAGACCATGTTTCTGTAATTTCCAATGGAATCCCTAGCTCTTGGTCTAGTTTCCTCCTAGCGGCATTCTCTACCCCGACCGAACCATCATTTTCCGATTTCATATCTAGGGGGTGACTACAGCAGCTGTTGGCCCATACTCCGGGGAATGTAATTTTCTCAGCAGATCTTTTCTGGACTAAAAGACGTCCCTGAGAATCAAAAATTAGTACACTGAAGGCACGATGCCTGATCCCACTACCCCAATGGCAGTTTCTCTTAGTCTCTGAACCTATGACATTATCCTGCTTATCTACAATCAAGCACATTTCAGCCATCATCTCTGACTGAACCTCATCGTGGTCTTCTAACTCACTGATTTCAGGGACCATCAATACGCCTCGGGGAGAGGCGTGTATATGAAGACTCAACCGTTCAGAATCTTAGTCCCTGTAGTTTCTCCAGATGTCAATAACTCAAGGACTCTACCTGGCTCTCTGCCATCAATTATCCACACCTCGTCAACTACCTTTGCAATCTCAAGGGACCTTTCAATTTTCAAGCCGATTCCTCCAGTAACATCGATTTCGGCATCATGCTCGCCGTTGATTTTCGTATCAGGACCTAAATGCGTAATCAATTCTGAACCACTTTCATCAGGAGGACCAGTCAAAACGCCCTCAGAATCTCCAATCAGAAAAATGCTATGGGTGACTTGTAATTCAGTCGACAAACGTAACATCAAATCGTCTCCTGATAATATCCCAAATTTAGACTCGTCATCAGTATCTACAACGTCGCCAAATGTTACTGGAATTGACCGACCATACCTCCCTTGGAAAATTGAAATGTCACCGGTGAAATGTGCTCCAGTGCCCTTCGCCCAATCAGAGGGTGGATAGCCAATGCATTCCAAGCCTCTTTCTTCCATCTTTCCTATGATCAGATTATTCAATTCTCTCATATCTGAACGGATCACCTTCACCGCTTCCCACTGCCCACGCTCTTTTTGAATATCCAATCCATTGGCGATTCCCCATTTCTTTGCTAGCAGATGCCCAAAAGAGCCAGCCCCATGGACTAGAACAATTGAAGCTCCAAGGTCAGAAATAGAACTTAGTGTCTCCACCACCTTCTCAACAGCCTTTTGATCAAATTTCTTCATAGAACCCTTGTCAGTAATTAGTCCCCCGCCCAATTTTATCGCTACTCTGAGTGCCATTTCCACCCACAAGGTCCAGAGACATGTATTCTAACGTTTTCAAATGAAAACATACAGTTTAACGCATAGTGCTCGCTGGAAATAATGTGATTGACACAGCCGAACTTGAAAGGTTCCAGCGATGGCTGCAATCAGAACTAGCAGTTGCGTCTTCAATTGAAGACAAAACTGATAGAGACAGAAGGCTACTCCAGATTGACATTGCCATTTCGGAGGTAGTTCGATATCGTGAGGTTCTAAGTAGCCTAGAAAGTAACGCATCTTCACCGTTTGTAGAAAGAGATTCGGCAGTTAGGGAACAGAACAATTCCGATGTTAAACCCGTCACGAAAACCGGCGAGTGCCACTCTTGTGGGGCAGAGAAAATAAGTGACTTGCAGTTCTGTCCGGTTTGCGGAGAGTTCTGACTACTCTTCCTCTACCCAAGTCTCCCTTAGTAAGGAGAGCTCTGGGTCGTCGTCATCTACTATGGATAAGTACTCGCCAGCAACGCTGTCAGTTAGGAAAACAGTAACCCCGGCGTGCCAAATTGTCTCTCCAGATGCCACCATTCTTGCTGTGTCCACCTCAATAATTGCTGGGGAATTGTGGTGTACTCTGCCGGCTTCTGCTGCATACCTAATTGAAGCCGAGAGATGGACATGGGAGCGATCTCCAGGACTTATTCCTACTTCGACAAGATTCTCGGCCTCGGCCGGATCAGATGGATAGTAAAGAGAATCTGGGATATCGTTCGAGGGGAGGTCCAACTCAATTTCCACCGTATGGCCGTATGTTGCTCGCATCATATTTCCCCGAACTTCATACCTTCCCTTGCTATCAGTTTCTGAAATAGCTCTGAGATGGTGCGGCCTTAGCCAATGTTGCGGCCTCCTGCCTCCTTCCTTGAATTTCCTAACAATATCTCTGACGTCTATCCATCCGTTGATATCCATTTCCAAATCGAATTTCTCCGGTGCGTGCCTTAGCACAAGTGCCAGTTTCCTAGCCATTCCATCCCTTTCTCTTGTGCTCAAGATGAACTTGCCCTCAGAGTTGCATGCCGGACAAAGATCGTCATCGGAAAAATATCCATGCATCGAGCATTCCCTAATCATATACGCACCTCGATGTCGATTATTCAAGAACCCCACGGTCATTAGATGACTCGTATTTCCGGGAATCGTTATGGGCCAGACTCGTGAGGGTGGCTCGTGCGGTCGGTAATTGTCGATTGGCGAAGGTCCCCATTCACTAAGGCACACAAAGGTGCACTTTCCATCGAAAGGCCCGATGACATTGCAGGGCAGGTTATACGCGAACTAATTCGAAATTCATCCATAGAGGCAAATGAAATCGACGACATCATCGTAGGATGTGCCTATCCCGAGGGTGAACAAGGTTACAACA
>CAXEIX010000126.1:0-3363 GCA_963996605.1 uncultured Candidatus Poseidoniales archaeon
AGCAAGAAGGTGAGAAATATGGCCGACCTCTTATTGCCCGTTGGGCCAGATTCTTCGTAATTTGAAGTTAGCAACTGCATGGGTGTCAGTCTCATTTTGTTGGCCGCTAACTCCGGGTCTTAAGAAGAATGGAGCGTCGTTCGTACATTTGTGGACTATAATAGTTCGACATCGTCATCATCGTACCTTTCTGTCCCACTGGGTTCTTCCTCTACAGTGACTGGTGCTGGAATCTCAGGAGTGGTTTCTTCGACCTGGACCACATCATCAGATAGAGACTCCAGCATCCTCATTTGTGAGGCCCACCTTCTCCTATTGAGCCTACTCTGAATGCCAGCAAAAAGCAGCAGGACGCTGACCAAAACCAGAACAATGGTGATTGGTCGGGGGTGAGCCATTTCGTTGACTATAATATCGGAGAACGAACCGATCTCAACGATTGCGGTAAGTGTGAACTTGGCAGTAAGAGACTCTGAGAAGCTCTGCTCTGTGTCTAGTGGGGTGGCAGTAACTGTGATTGGAATTGAGTCGCCGTTGTTTGCTGAACCAGAAACAGAAACTTCGACAGTGAAGGTTGCCTCGTCAAACGCCTCGATTTCTATCAGGGGAGATCCGGAAAGTCCACCGATGCTTACATCCCACCCACTCTCGTCCACATCAGCTTCCAGAAGAACGGTCATTGGACTATTGCCCTCATTCTTCACCTTCATTTGTATGGAATAGTCATTGCCTGGAGCGAGTTTGGTATTTTGAGAGACCTGGACGATCTCCAACATCGGTTGATCTGCTTCAATCTCAAAGGTCATGGGGAGGTCAAAATATCTTGGTTCGTCTTCCTCTATGTCCTCAACAATCCTCAGATAGACTGTATGGTTCCCCACTTCTACCTCATTTGTCAGCGTTGCACTGATGAAGACCTCTGTGAAGTCCCCGGGGCCAAGGGAGACCCTAGGCACCGCTTCTCCATCAGAATTAGTAATTCTGAAATCCCATTGGCCATATGCGGAGTTTCTATCCGTATTTTCCTTCAATGAGGCAGGATTTTGAAGCAGCCACCATGATGCTGCTTCCAAGTCCGTCTCACTATTGGTCAATCGTGCTCTGAAATCCAAGACTGGCCTATCCTGACCGGGTGCACAAAGTGCCACCTTCATATGTCCAAGGGGGGTTCCATCACAATCCTGTGAAACCTCGCCCCTAATCCCATATGTTCTCTGAATGGTGAATGAAATGGTAGTTGTAGTAGAGGCATTTCCCCCGCTGATTACTTCTATCTCAATCTCTCCAATATCATCATCCTCTCTATCTAGGCTAGGCTTCACTCCGAGAATCAGAACCTTTGTGCTGTGCCTCTCCAAAAGAGGAGTATGGAAAGTTCCGTCTCCCTCATCTTGGAGTATCCTCTGCCCGGTTAGGTTATCGTGCAATTGGAAGATAGACTTTGATCTCTTCAGAATGTCTATTCTGAAGGTGTCGGCATCGAAACCAGTATTGAAAATCTCCAAAATAAATGGGTTGAATTCTCCATACTCAGCGAATCTAGGAATTGTCGAATCGAGGGCTTCTCCTCTTGAAGAGTTCGCTATTGGTATTTTATGATCATCGGACCAGACCGAAACTACCGGCGGCTGATAGACGTCAATCTTCTCCACATTCAGTACGAGGGTATCCTGGTGGACGACGGAAATAACCCCGTCAACATCGGCTTCAGCTACTGCTCGGATCTCAATCTTCTTCGGCATCCCAGTAAGATCGTCGGGGGCTGTGAGTGTCACGGTTGGGTTGATCACAGTGCCACCGGAACTCATCTCGTATCCTGCTGGTGAGTCGAACTCAACCAACCAAGAGCTGCCCATATTGGTCAGGACCTCGAGTTCCACGGTCATTGACTTCGTGGAATCCCCCCTATGGACAAGAACCATGGGGACAGGAGTTACCTTCCCGGGGGCGAAGTACTCAACTGAACGATCGAACCTATGCTTCAGTGAAACGCCAAACTGGTGCATCTCTATTGGTTCATGCTCGATTTCTATTTCGTTACCACCGACATCCCGGACCCTGAGAAATACAGTATACTCCCCAGGTGAAAGTCCGCTATCGTAGGTGAAAAGGAATTTTCCAAAGATCCCTGTACTTGAATCCTCGATATCCTCCATATCGCCAGTGATTCTTTCATCGACCTCATAGTTCCCATCCGGTCCCCTCATGAGTATGTCTACTCTGGAGATGTCTGCCCTCCCAAAGGCACTGATCGCATCTAGTGAAAACTGCATCTCACGATCCTCCACAATGTCATTCGGATACCAGTCAATCACAGAACCCTCGGCAATGTTCGCGCCTTCCCTCTGAACTACAATGATGCTATTCATCAGTGCATTTCCATTTGCTTCCATCTTGGAGAATTTGTTTGGCTCGTTGTCAATGTTGTTGAATGCAACATCTGCAGAGCAGCTAGACCCGCCGAAAGGGCTGTCACTGCTGTCGCATCCTGACATGCTAGCTCTGACCCTGATAATCAATCGCTCATTCTTCCCTACTTGGAATGATTCGGAATTTCCTATCCCTACTTCTATGATCTCGTGATCGAAATCGCAACTGCTACCAAATGACGAGGAGCAGACGGAGCCAGAGTAAGTTGTGGATCCAATGGTCCTCTCTGAAGTCATAATGGAAACTGTCCAATCAACATTTGAATTCTGAGAACCTTCTGACTTGAGGAATAATTCAACTGGAATGTAGTATGAGTCGTTTGCATGGAATTGCCTGCCAAAGAATTCCATCGAAGACATCAATGAGATGGTCATAAATTGAACATCGTCATCCAATGCACTTGCGACTTCCTGGTCCTCATTCCCTTCAGGCGGCTGAGTGCTAATCAGCCCATCCATTCCAGCAGTTTGGTTCTGGCCCGGTTGTACGAAGTATAACTTGTACAAGTTAGCGTCTGGAGCACTTTCAGAGGCATTGAATGATCTGAATTCGGGAAGTTCTGAAGGTTCCAAATCGAGGCCCGTGGGAACAATCATCAACAATGCCAACGACAGTGAGACCAGTGCAGTTTGACGTACAGAGGAGTGGGGGTTGCTATTTCGCACGATTGTGCGCGGTATCCAGGATGTTAAAGAGTTCGGGAGTTTAGAGTAGTAGATGCATCGGTTATTGCACGTTATCGTCCGCTCGGTTGAAATTGAAAGTCGATGCTCGTAAGACTGCAGGGGTACCCGAGTTGGTCAAAGGGGCCGGACTTAAGCTCCGGTGCTTAGTGCTTCATGGGTTCGAATCCCATCCCCTGCACCATTAATTATCAAATTCGCGTTTTACTCTAGCCAGAGTGCAGCCAAACTTACCATCAAAGCCCATGGG
>CAXEIX010000127.1:0-3348 GCA_963996605.1 uncultured Candidatus Poseidoniales archaeon
AAAGGTAGTTCGATGGCTTCCTTTAGCTCCTTGATTTGTTTCTCAAGGCCGCCTATTGAGGAGTAGTCGACATCGGGAGAGTCGATAATCTCTGCATTGCTAACTAAAGGATCCCAGGAGTCAGAAAGAATCTCTACTACAGATAGGGTATCCTGATTAAGCGCCACCCTGGTCCCGGGTTTGATTTTTGTACTATCCAAACGGCGATTGATTGACACTAGGAAGACTGTGCCATTGGAGCTCCTGACAACCGCCTGTTCGTTAATTGTGTCTTGGATGTAGCCGATGATTAACGGAGGAGTGCGAATGTTACTAAGCTCCTCTTCGAGCCTATTAGAGCGCTTCTTTAGTTGTGTGAGCTCATTCTCCAGGAATAGCTTCTCTGTCAACAGCTGCTGTGCCTTGTCGGAGAGTTCGCGATAGTCCTTGGAAAGGCGGTCTAGGGCACCTTTGTGCGGATCTGTGATTTCGAGAGAGTCATCTCCACTAGTTTTCTCATTCGCCTCGGAGGCCATGATGTCCACACTAAACCGATACTTATGACCTCTGCGAAGGACTATGTTGCTCAGACATATCGGCTAAGTATGGGTGCATGCGAGCTATGTGGGGCCGAGGGGATTGGTACAAAGAGGGCAAAGATTGCAAAACCCGTTGGTCACAATTCTATACTCGAGTGCTGCAATAGATGCATCGAATCCATGGGACTTATCGTCGAGGCAGTTAGGGCTCCGACGTATGCCCCCTCCACTGAGATTCAAAGTTCAGTCTCGGGGAAAGGAGTCTCCGGCGTGGATATCATGACAAAAGATGAGGTAGAGCTCGCAAATGACTTTCATTCGCGAATTAGAAATGCCAGGAAGCATAGGGGCCTTTCCCAAGAAGACCTTGCCAAACAGATGAATGAGAAGATTGCCGTCATTCAGAAGACCGAGAATGGCATCAGACCGACTGACTCCCTACTGAACAAGTTCGCAAAGGCTCTGGACATCAGGCTATTCGTGGAGTCTGTTTCCCATGCCCATACAATGGTATCTTCAAATAACGATAAGCAGATGACCATATCAGATGCGAAAAATTCACCAGTGTCCGAACCAAAGAAGCAGAAGAGTCAGAAGAAGAAAGCGAGAAGGATAGGCGTCTCACGATCCGGTGCGAGATCTAGGAGATAGATTCGTGGAAAGGGTGCCGCTCCATGTGATTCATCTCGATCAGGATGACCCACGGAAGTGTACTGCTAGGAAGATGCATGCTAATGGCCTAGTAGAGTTGCACGAATCGATATCAAATTCACCGAAGAGGGGGTATATCCTTGATCCCAAATCATCAACAATACTCGGACCTGAGGATCGCAGCCTAATTTCCATGGGTGCTGCGATTGTAGTTCTAGACTGCTCGTGGAAGAGGATTGATGAGTCGTTGGAAGAAATATCTGGAAGAACTATGCTGGAGGGAAGGATATTGCCCGCATTACTGGCTGCAAACCCTGTTTCCTGGGGAAGGGTCGGCAGGTTATCCTCAGTTGAGGCCATTGCCGCTTCCTTGGCTATACTGGGGTATCACGGTCAAGCCACTATGGTTCTAGAGCCATTCCAATTCGGACAGCAGTTCCTAGATCTGAACAGAGAACCATTAGAGGCATACTCAACTGCCGGAACAAGAGGTGAGATTGCCACAATGCAATCAGAGTTCTTTGACATTGAATAGAGTAAGATTACTCTAGGAGTAGTTTCGTATACAGGCTAGGGATTTACACCTCCCTAGCCTGCTTTCGTAGCAACCTAATCAGTGTAATCGGTGACTCTGATGCCTAGATTACCGATTCTGGCTTTCCTAGTCATGACCAGATCCATCTTCTTGTGGAATTCTGATTCTAGGTCTACGTTCATTGCTAGAGAATGACCAAGTATCAGAATCAGAAGATCAGCCAGTTCTTCGGCCGCCTCCTCGTCGGGCTTGCCCTTCGTGATGGCCGCGGATAGTTCACCCAGCTCCTCCACGGTCAGTGCGATTCGGAATCCCATGTCATGGCCGTGGCTCTCGTCATCTGCGAAATTGTGCTTGTGGTGGAACTTAGCCACTCTGGCCATCATTGTCGACCAAGCCCCATCGGGTACCTTACCGTGCTCAACCTGCAACCAATCATCGACACTCAGCCTTCCCGTCATGGCATTAAGCGGGAGAGAGACTCCATCAAGGTAGTTACACTAGTTGATTTCTCCAAGGAGTGCCAGAACGCATGAGGAAACCAGACCTCGCATTTGCGAAGCCATCTCGTCGACCGCTTCGTGATCAATTTCTGCATTCGGATCACCTGGTGTCCTTCCTGCAGCCCAGTTCGAAGAGCAGGGTAAGGAGACATGTGCTATCCCTGTCTCCGAAATTAGTCTCTGCTCTGGACCGAGGGTCATTCCGACAACGTGTGCTCCGAGCCTCTGTAGTGCATCGATCTCCGATGGGCTCTCGAACTGAGGGCCTATGCATTGGGCCACTACCAATCCAGATGGTGTGCTGCCCTGCTCCTCTGTGAGTACCGCTTCACAAACGGAAGAGTATCGGTGGTCGAATGGACGAGTGCGATCTGCGTGAATTGCATCATCATCGTGAAACGTCCATGGCTTGATGGATAGGTCTAGGATGTCACTGGCAATTCCCACAGTACCCGGTGGCATCGAACCTAACATCGATCCAACAGAGTTCACACTGACAATTATGTCAGGTGAGCAACTAGCGACTACGTGGACGTTTGCACGGTGCTCTATTTCATGCGGAGGTGTTCTTGCTTCTTCGTTTGAATGATGCCTGTCTAAGACGAAAACCCGCCCCAACTCATGATTCACCACCGAAACAGGTACTGATCCCCATTTCGAATCTGCAAGAATCGGCATAGAAGTAGATGTTGATTCTAGAGTGGTCGAGAATGCACTCATCCCAGTTCCACAAATCACCGCAATGCGGGGCATCTCCTCACTCCGAGAGTCTTGAGATGAGATCGGCCTTCTTTCCTGAAACAGGCTTACCTGCTTCCTTCAGAAGTTCCTTCAGTTGTGCCACAGTCATCGACTCGTAATCACCATCATCTGAATCCGCATCCTCTTGCTCGTTATCGGTGGAAACCTCCGGTTCTTCTTCGACCGGGTCATCCCCATCTGGCGAGTCTTCAGGATCATCCTGTTGCTCGGAAATCTCCGCTTCTTGTTCCTTTGAGATCTTCTCTTCGGCCTTAATCTCCTCCAGAGTTGGTCCGTCGTCTAGCACAACGCCGTCCTGTATAAGCTGGCTGCGCCTGCAGAAGAATGCCCTAACTGGTTGAATCTTTGAGATTGCCTTGGAGACGGTTTCCTCAAGGGA
>CAXEIX010000128.1:0-3341 GCA_963996605.1 uncultured Candidatus Poseidoniales archaeon
TCCCGGTAGTATCTGTGAATCTTGGAGTTCATCATTCTCGTGATTATATGGTAAATCTGGCACTAATGTGCAGTTCTGAAAATTTGGACAGATCGGAGTTATCAGAGAGGATTGCGGGATATCTTAGGCTCTCTAAAAAGGAGATTGCGATCTTATTTCTCCTACATGGGCTCAGAGGCTTGGAATTGGACAACTCCGTCAAAAGTGTCAGGAGATTCATGGCCACACACCATGATCAATCGAGGAGGATGATGATTCTGGAATATCTTTCCGGCGCTGGAGTGGATACTGGAGAGTTCGAGTCATGCTACCAAAGTGCTGGAGAGTTGCGTGCTGGAAACCTCCCATTGATAGATGGAAACCTACTTTCTAGCCTCACTGGGATAGATCCTGGGAGGAAGCTTGGCAGATTGAAAGACTGGTTACATAGAATACAAGTGGAAGAGGATGTAGAAAACAGGGAGTCGCTGATCTCTATGATGGATGAAATCCCCTGGGAAGAACAAGAGTTCGAGGACTGGCCTGTTCTCAGTTGGCCTTGAGTCAAATTTCGTTTAGGTAGTCTATGTATTCTGATTGGTCCAGATACATGTCCTCATCCCAATCGTGAGGTTGCACGATCATGCACCAGCCGTCTTGGTATGCCTCCTCGTTTACCAAGTCTGGACTATCCTCGACATCACCGTTTAGTTCAACTATCTTGCATGGAAATGGGGCATTGATCAAAACCCTGTCTTCGCTCGTCCTGATGGTGATCATCAGATCATCCACGTCCAATTCGTCCCCCCTCGAGAGTAGGGCTGGAGGTGCATCGTCATCGTTTTGCGATTCGCCTTCTCCGACATCCATCTGGAATTCACTATCGTCCTCAGGTTTGGAAAGTACCACACGGACAATGTCCCCATATTCCGCCCTAATGAACTCACTAATTCCGATCTTTACTGTCATTTCTTCGTCATCGTCGTCAAGTGCTTGGATCCAAAGGTGGTCCAGCGTATATTTCCGGTCATGGGCTATGCTAAATTCGAAATAATCGCCGCTATTCATCTGATATCGTCCGGCCGCGTGATAGTTTCTGATTTGAACTATTCGATTAAGAGAAAACTATGGTTTCAGAGGGATTAACAATATCTTCTTCATCGGAGAAGCCGTTAGCATGGATTTTGAAGAGACTGATGAGCAGAGCATGATTCGAAGTATGGTTAGGGATTTCGCAGAGAGAACTCTGGCCCCGACATGTCTAGAAAGGGACAAGGAACAGCGTGCACCTCTCGAAGAATGGATGGAATTCTGCGAAAGTACAGGCCTACAGGGAGTCACAATTCCTGATGAATATGGGGGAAGTGAGGTAGATTCTGTTTCAGAATCTATCATCGTTGAAGAATTGGCGAGAGTTGACCCCTCTTTCTCGGTGATGTACTGCGTCCACGTCGGACTATGCTCAATGACCATTGCTTTGCATGGCAGTGAAGAGCAGAAGAGGAGTTACCTGCCCAGGTTGGCTGGAAAGGAAATCGGGGCATACTCACTTTCCGAGGCTGGAGCGGGGACGGATGCTGCAGCACTTGGTTGTAAGGCGAAAATAAGCGAAGATGGTAGCCACTACACATTGAATGGCGAGAAGATGTGGGTTACGAATGGATCTAGCGCGGACATCTACGTGCTCTTTGCCAAGGACATTGATCATCCGGAGTATGGAGAGAAGAAACACGGCGGGACAACTGCGTTCATTGTTGAGAAGAGTTTCGAAGGATTTTCGGTTGGCAAGAAAGAGGACAAACTAGGTATCCGTTCCAGTGATACTTGCTCATTGGTCCTTGAAGACTGCAAGGTCCCAGTTGGGAATGTTCTCAAGGGGGCAGGGGAAGGTTTTCCGATCGCGATGAATGCATTGGACAACTCGAGGATAGGTATAGCGGCGCAGGCTCTTGGGATCGCACAGGGTTCCTTCGAGGCCGCTCTAAACTATGCCCATGAGAGAGTTGCCTTCGGAAAACCAATCGCACATCACCAAAGTGTCGGAAATTATCTATCAGAAATGGCCACAAGAACTACTGCTGCAAGGCTGATGGTTTACAAAGCAGCACTAGCCAAACAAAGACATTACGATGATGGGGCCCCAAGGCATACTATGGATGCGAGCATGGCAAAGCTGTTCGCCGGCGATACCGCTATGTGGGTTTCTGAGAGAGCGGTCCAAGTCCTTGGGGGATATGGCTACACAACCGATTTCCCGGTGGAGAGGTTCTTCAGAGACGCTAAAATTACTCAGATATACGAGGGGACGCAAGAAGTCCAGAGGATTGTGATCAATAGGGCCATTTCCCCGGAGTAGTGGTTGATCAAGTGTTCCCAATAGAGAAAATCAGAGATTGCTTCCCATCGTTGGAAAGAACTGTTGGAGGTAGGAAGGCGGTTTTCTTTGATGGGCCCGGAGGTAGCCAGGTACCATCTTCGGTAACCGAAGCAATGAGCGATTATCTATTGAGGAGCAATGCGAATACTGGGATGAGTTTTGAGACATCATTGGAGACTGATGTATTAATTTCTGAGACATTGCAGTCATGTGCCGATTTCATTGGTTGCGATGACCCCACAGAGATTGTCTTCGGACAAAATATGACAAGTCTGAACTTTCAACTAGCGGGTGCCCTTAGTAGAACTTGGGGGCCAGATGACGAGGTTGTAGTAACTAGGCTAGATCATGATGGGAATGTAGGCCCTTGGTCTCTAGCTGCAGAGTGGTCTGGGGCTACACTAAGAAAGATCGGGATTAGAGCAGAAGACTGTACCTTAGATATGGAATCGGCCCATGAGGCGATTACGGAAAGAACTGTTTTGGTCGCAGTGGGTGCGGCTTCCAATCTATCGGGAACGGTCAACGATGTGAGGAAGATCATAGAAATTGCACATGGTGTTGGAGCCGAGGTAGTCGTGGATGCTGTCCATTACGCGCCACACTCGCTGATAGATGTCTCTGATTTGGGGTGTGATTTCCTGCTTTGTTCGCCGTACAAGTTCTTCGGACCACACCAGGGAATACTATGGGGCAAGAAGGATCGTTTGGAGGAGCTCCCTGTAGCAAAATTGAGAGTTGCTACTGAAGAGTTGCCATTCAGATGGATGACTGGGACTCAGAGTCACGAGGGGATGGCAGGAACCAAGGCAGCGATAGAACACATCGCATGGATTGGGAGAGAATATAGTGGAAATCCCGAACTAAGTAGGAGAGACGCCATAATCGAAGCATATGATGCAATTGAGCAGTACGAGCGTGGTCTTTTCCTAAGGATGCTAGAAGGACTGGAGGGAATTGAGGGATTAAAGATCTGGGGAATTAC
>CAXEIX010000129.1:0-3322 GCA_963996605.1 uncultured Candidatus Poseidoniales archaeon
AATGATTCCGAGGCAATCGACTCATATCTTTCAGTACTAGGGATCGATTCAGATAATGCGACTGCATGGTACTGCCTAGGTGTCTTATACGCCAGGACCAATAATTTAGACAAGGCCGTCAGAGCCTTCGAAAAATCTGATATGATAATGCCAAATCACCCTCCAACTGTTGCAAATCTTGCATATTTGCTTGCTGCTCGTGATCCCTTGGAGGCTTCCAAATATGCTAGATCAGCAATAGAGACAATTTCTGACGACGATACACTTTCTTCAATAGCCGAATACTCAGAATCTTCGGAACCAAAAAGAGTCTTCATAGAAGCCAGACAGATAGATGATACTGATGACCAAAATGAAAAACATTCTACGTATCAGAATTCTGAATCCACCCCAAATAGTTACGAAGAAGCAAGAACTCTCACCACAGTCGGTGATCATTCGGGTGCCGTTGCAATGTGGAAGGGTCTACTCGAGGAGTCGCCAAATTCTCCTGAAGTGTGGCGTGGCCTCGGGGAAGCCTTGCTATCTGCAGGATACGAAGATCGTGCGAAGCAATGTTTCAAGCGTGCAGAGGCTATTGAATCAGAACCTCAGACTGAATCCTCCCCCGAGGAATCAAACCAAGAAGATTTAGCAGAAGCCCTAATTCTGGCAGCAGAAGATGTACAGTCGGCCGTAACGGAACCAGATTCACGTGGCGACATTGATGATGCAGTTAGTTGGTACAACATGGGGATCAACTTGCTTGGGGAAGGAAAGAACGATGAGGCGATATCGAGCTTTGAGAAGGCCATTGGAGGTTGTCCGCCATCGGAGATTGAACTGAAGGTTAAGTCTCAGAATGGAAGAGGTAACGCACTATATAATTCAGGAAGATACTCCGAGAGCGTCGTTGCATACCATACAGCAATAGGAATGGACCCACAAAGTGTTACCGGCCGGACACTCTTCAACATGGGTTCTTCATATGCAGCTGTAGAAATGTTTGATGATGCGATAAAGTGCTTCACCCAGGCTATTGAGAGGGGTTTAGAGAAGCAAGAGTCAGAACTTTGTGAGAAGCAGATTAGTAGATGTCGCCTCCTTTCTCGTGAGCAGGCCAAACGTCAGCCAAGGTCTAATTCATAGTATCGATAGTTACCACTACAGACTTACTGGTTGGAGTATTGCTAGAATCGGCAACGCTATCCAGTGGAATCAGTACATTAGACTCTGGAAAGTAGGTCGCTACGTTTCCTGCAGGGATATCGTATTCGATAATCGTCCAACCATCTGAGGAAATCGTCCTACCATTGAAGTGCGAAGTAATGGAAACAATCTGAAATTCATTCCATCCTCGAGTTTCCATGTCGCCACGATTCATCATTACTACCCTCCTGCCGCCTGAAATGCCTCTGTAACGGTCACTTGTACTGTATATTGTAGTATTATATTGATCATGTGACCTTATAGTCATCATCACGAACTCGCTTTCTTCAGTGACAATTGGCTGCAATTTATGAGTGATAATATTGGCTAGTCCCGTGTGTGTATCGAACTCTCGATTGTCTCTTGGAGGATTAGGTAAGTAGAATCCCCCATCAACCCTGGATCTAACGTTGTATGACTCAAATCCTGGAATAGTCCTCTCAATAGAATCTCTAATTTTATCATAATTGGAAACTAGTTCTGTCCAAGGAATCCCAGAAGGCCCCATTTCATCCTCAAATGCGATAGCCAGGCCGCCGACAATTGCACACTCCGAAAGTAGATGGGGGCTGGCCGGTTTTCTTTTCCCAATTGATTTATGGACAACTCCCATTGAATTCTCGACTGTAACAAATTGTGTCTCCCCACCAGTTTTGTCTAACTCAGTCCTACCTAGGCAAGGGAGGATGATGGACGTTCTACCCGTAACTAGGTGGGATCTATTTGGCTTAGTTGAAATCTGCACAGTCAAACTACATTTCAGCAAAGCCTCAGCTGTTGTTTTGGTATCAGACATCGCTGAAAGGAAATTTCCCCCCATCGATACGAATACTCCTGCCTCCCCCTTGCTCATTTTTCTCACGGACTGCACTGCATCTAGTCCTGTCTTCCGGGGCACATCTATCCCAAACTCAGTATTCAAAGAACTAAGGAAATCATCGGATGGATTGTGGTTTATCCCTACGGTCCTGTCTCCTTGAACATTAGAGTGGCCCCTAACCGGACAAAGGCCCGCCCCTTCTCTACCAACATGGCCCCCGAGTAGCAACACATTCGCAATCTCCTGTATTGTAGCAACAGAATTCTTGTGTTGTGTGAGTCCCATTGCCCAGCAGCATATGGTGGATTTTGACTTGCCTAATAATTTGCCAATCCTCTCGATTTCCGTTTTTTGTATGCCACAGATCTCCACGATCTCATCCCAGCTGTTACTTTGTACCTCTGATCGATAGATTTCGTAACCATCAGTATACTCTTCTAAAAATTCCAAATCCTCATAAGAATTGGACATCAATGTCTTAGCAAAGCCCCTGAAAAGTGCTTGGTCCCCATTTATCCTAACACGGACATGCTCATCCGAGATTTCATTTCCATAACCCAGAACCTCGAGCGGATTTTGTGGGTGTTTGAATCTAATCATGCCTGTTTCGATTAGTGGGTTAATACTCACAACGGAGGCACCATTTCTCTTAGCATCCCTAAGTGCAGTGAGCATTCGTGGATGATTTGTACCTGGATTCTGACCAATAACAATAATCAAATCAGCTTTATCAAAATCCTCAAGTTTTACTGTACCCTTGCCAATACCTATGCTTTGTGTGAGAGCAAAACCTGAGGATTCATGGCACATGTTTGAACAATCTGGAAGGTTGTTAGTTCCAAAACTCCTTGCAAGTAACTGCCAAAGATAGGCTGCCTCGTTACTAGTTCTCCCAGAAGTATAGAATATTGCTTCATCCGGTGAATTGAGTAACGCGAACTCCTCTGCAATTATCTTGAATGACTCATCCCAGGAAATCTCCTCGTAGTAATTGCTATCCTCCCTTAGGATTAACGGGTGGGTAATCCTTCCCCGACTATTCAACCAATGATCAGGTTTTTTCGATAATTCCGATACAGTCCATTTGGACCAGAATTCTGGCCCGGCTCTACTTTTCGTTGCCTCGTCTGCAACTGCCTTAGCGCCATTTTCGCAGAACTCAGCAAATGTCCTTTTTTGATCGGGATCCGGCCATGCACATCCCGGGCAGTCAAAACCTTCGAATTTGTTCACACTAGACAAATTGGACAAACTTGCCAGAACCCCCATCTTTGAGAAACCGTGCTTTACAGTGGAAAGTATCGCCGGAAAACC
>CAXEIX010000130.1:0-3316 GCA_963996605.1 uncultured Candidatus Poseidoniales archaeon
GGGAGCCCGAGGATGAAATGCGCTCAAGACTCGAAAGGGAGAGAGATGAGGCTAGTATGCAGGACCTTGGGTCCAAGTGGGCTAGGATGGAAATGGAGCATCTCGAGTCGAAACACAGTGAGGAGTAGCGAGCGAAACCTTGACCCCCCCCTCCCCACACGAATGGCTGGGTGATAGTGTGGGAGACGTTCCTAGTGATTTGAGATACACCAAAGAACACGAGTGGGTAAGAGTTGAGGGTGACGAGGTCAGTATCGGTATTACCGACTACGCTCAGAACGCTCTGACCGAAGTAGTGTGGGTCGAACTCCCAGAATTAGATTCTACAGTCGAGGTGATGGAGTCATTCGCTAGCGTCGAATCGGTGAAATCGGTCAGCGAGATATACGCGCCTGTGGCGGGTACGGTGACGGAGGTCAACGAGTCCCTCGAGGACGCACCGGAGAAGATCAACGAGGACCCGTATGGGGATGGCTGGATATGCAAAATCAAGATCGGTCCGGATGTTGACTTGGGTGATCTTCTCGATTCGGACAGTTACTCCGCATTGATCGGAGAATGATGATGAGCGAAATCAGAAGCGTTCACATTTACGTAGATGGTTCTTGCAGCGAGAATCGCAATGTGACCTCAGACACTAGGGCTGGCTGGGGGCTCTGTGTGATTGTAAATGACGGGGGGTCCGGCAATGGCAAGGGCCACCTATTCACAGAGTTGAACGGAGAAGTGATCACGAATCCTGATGAGAGGGGGTACTTGGGAGCCGAAGTAGGGTCGAACAACACCGCAGAGCTTTCTGCAATAGCACACGCCCTGAGGTGGCTACTAGGTGGATCTGGAATTGAGGTCGCAACCATCAGGGGGGATTCGAACTACGCTCTCAACATCGCCTCTGGCCTTTGGAAGGCGAAGGCGAACAAGGAGCTCGCCCGAAAGACAGGGGATTTGTGGAATGAGGCCTCGGCAATAATCGGCCTGGTGGGAGAGCACGTGCCCGCTCACAGGGGGCACCGGTGGAACGAGCGTGCAGACCACCTTGCTTTCCGTGCGATGCAAGGAGAGGCCCCTCTGCCTCTCCAGTTCTGGAAACCCGGCCAGAGATAGGTTCAGTCTTCCCTGAGAGGCCCCAATACGAGATAGACGTAGATCGATTGCAGTGCTAGAAGAAGCCCGACGAGAGTCAGGACCAAGCCGGTCGGTTCGGGCAAGTAGGGCTGCAGGGGGTTACCCGAGAACCAAGCCAATGCCAGTGTGATAACGGCTGCTGCGAAGACCTGCCTGACCGATTGCTCGGGATTCTCCCATTGGTCAATCCAAGGAACTAGTCCCTTTCTCTTGAACGTGTATCGATACCATGCCACATAGCCCATTGAAACTCCTGCCATCCCTATCACTCCCGTGGTGAACCCAGAATCGTTCCAAGGCCCACTTGGAGCGATTCCGAACACCAACGAGTCAAGGATGAGGAGCGCCGAAGCGATTGTGAGGGGGAGCCACTCGGGATCTTTGGATTCAATGTTCGTCTTCTCTTCCACGCACTGACGGGGTCGTGCCGTAGTAATGATGTATTGCTCTTGCCTGCGAAGCGCGAGCATAATGGTCAGCATCCGCTTCTCTGACGTGATTGACGCCTCGAGGAGGTTGGATGGTGTCGTCTTGAGGACCCCTGTGGTGAGTTCTCCCGAGATCGATGAAATGGCCGGGAGAAGGGTCTTCATGAAGTGCGAAAACCTTCAGCACATAGGGGCTTTCAAATTCAGAGGAGCGACCAATGCCGTGAAGATGCTGGGCGAGGATGCCGAGCCTGGCATTTGCACCCACAGCAGCGGCAACCATGGGCAGGCGGTCGCATTAGCAGCCAAGCAGAGGGGCGTCCCGGCGTACATAGTGATGCCGAGAAACGCCCCAAGGGTGAAGATAGCAGGAGTCAGGAACCATGGGGCCGAGGTAATTCTTTGTGAGCCGAACCTGGATGCCAGGATTACGACTGCGAACTCGGTTCTGGAACGGACCGGAGCGACATTCATCCATCCGTTCGACAATCCGAACGTCATCGCTGGCCAGGGGACCGCTGCGAAGGAGATGATCGAGGAGTGCGGGAGTCTCGATGCCGTCCTATCGCCTATAGGGGGGGGTGGGTTGATGTCGGGAACCTGCATCTCAACTAGGTCCCTGCTCCCGGATGCGCTGATCTTCGGAACAGAGCCCGAAGGGGCGGATGACGCTGCTAGGTCATTGGAGACTGGGGAATACGTACCACAGACGGGCCCGGATACGATCTGCGACGGATTACTCACAAGCATGGGAGAAATAACTTGGCCGATCATCAAGAGGAATGTAAAGGAAATAATCAGGGTGAGCGATGAAGATGTCCTGGATGCGATGACCCTGATCCATCGGACCTTCGGGATGATCGTGGAGCCTAGTGGCGCCATCTCCCTGGCCGCGGTTCTGAAGGAGGAGTTCCGGGCGAAGGAAGGAATTGGCTCTATTGGAATAATCCTTTGTGGCGGGAACGTTGACCCGGAGAATCTGCCATTCTCAATAGAATAAAGTGCTAACAGATAATAGTGTAATTGATGGCCGGAACTCATGGCCCTAGTTTTTGATAGGATTAAATCGAAGCCCGGCGAAGCACTGCTTCTTCTGACTGCCCTGGTAACTCTCGTTTACTCGTTGAACTTCATGTTCTTCTCCGCGTGTTACACGACTGGAGGCGAGGACTGCTTCACCATGCTGAGCAATGGCCTAGAGGGCTCGACGGCAGATATTGCCTACGGAGCTGGAGCCCCGGAAACGGGATTCAACGGGATACTTATGTTCGGGATTTTCATTTCAACTATGCTAATCCTAAATGAGGGTGCTCGTGGCATGTGGAAGGTGATGCTACCCGTACTCGCTGGACTAGTTGTAGCTAGCGCGGTGATCTGGATTTTCTGGAACGATGCAAGCGAGTCTAGTGAGGCTCCCAAGTTCCTCACCCCCCTCGTGACGCTGGCCTATGCGGCTGCATACTTCATGCTGCGCGTAGAAGACGAGGTTGACGAGGGCTTGGATTCGCTCTCGTTCGGAATCGGCATCAAGGACCCAGTGGCTCTGATGGGCCTGGTCGTAGTCATCGCCACGGGTATCTTCTACGTGTTCAGGCAGATAGTTGACCCAGAGTCAGTAATCGATGCGATCACGCCCGGGGCTGCCAGCGATGGGTTGCTAGCACCCACTAAGACGACCGTTGCCTTCACCGGAGCGCTTCTACTGACCTACGTGCTATGGGCAGTCATTCTCCTGACCCAAGGGGCTAGGGGGATGTGGGCAG
>CAXEIX010000131.1:0-3302 GCA_963996605.1 uncultured Candidatus Poseidoniales archaeon
CCTGCATGACCGAAGAGAGCGCCAGTTGTGCGTTATCCCTGTGAGTATCCCCGAGAACGTGGCTTGAGTACCTGGCCTCCTCGAAGATTCGATCCAAGGACACCAAGGAGGCCTCGCTGATTGGGAGGGCCGCACGGATTGCGTGCTCGAACTCTCTCACTGTCTCGAAGCTCCTTCGTAGGAAGCCTCGGCGCATGAGGACCGAACACATGTTCTCGTAGCATAGGAAGATTGCTCGTCGGTATTCATCGCCAGATGCTAGCATCTCCACGGTCTGGCCCAGAACCTTGGCGAGTTCCCTAATTGTTGATTTTCTCTTCGTATTGAAAGCCATGGCACCGATGGCGATGGCTATGGCTGCTATCACCAGGGCGCCGATTCCAAAGGCTGCGCTGCCGAAGAAAGAGTCCCCCTCCTGTTTCTCGTAAGTAATGGAAACGCCAGAGGATGGCAGTAAGGCGAGGCTGCCCGGTTCGATGAACTCGGAGTCCGAGCCAATCATCACGCCTAGCAGGCCCCATCCCTCTGGAGGCAGGGACTGTTCTGAAAAGGCGGGAAGGGGAGCCATTGACTTGAATTCATACTGGAAGACTCCGTCTTCCCCAGTTAGCTTGGAGACTGAGAAGTGAGTGGTACTGCCATTTACCAGACTGGCCGTTAGGGAAAGCCCCTCCAGAGGGGCCCCGGTATCCCTAGCCGTGGCGTTTACAGTTCCCTTGATCACCCTCTGGCCGTTTGAGAGTTCAAGTTCCGAGTACACGAAGTCAACCTCGATCATCACCAGAATCTCAATTTCCTTAGAAAGTCCGTTCAGGAATCTCGACTGGTCGGAGTCGACCACTATGGCGATGACGTTCTCACCGGGGTACATGAATTCCTGGGCCTTGGCTCTTATCTGGAAGTTCATCGTGCTCGGATTATCCCATGGTCCTGCGGTGATCGGAAGTTCCGATCCTCCCCAAGTTAGGCTCATGGAAAGGTTGGCGAAGATTGCTGATTCCCCTCCTACTTCCCTTACGAGTCCTTGAATCATTATTGAGCTAGAAGGAGAGGCATCGCCTCGAATGATAGTATTGGTAATTGGCTGTACCTCGACTACGATGTCAGACAGGGCAAAGACCTGCGAAACGGCCTCTGCGGAGAGGTAGAGCAACTCGCCACCGAACTGGAACGAGACATTATGTGAACCTCTGCTCAATGCGTATTGCACCCTATGGCTGTAGGAGAAGAAGCCCCCTTCCTCCGTGACTACCAATTCGACAGGAGACCCATCCAAAAATATCGATATCTCCCTCCCCTCGAGGCCCTGCTCGAAGCCGGTGTCGGATTCGTAAAGCCGGCCGCTGAAGTTCCAATGGCCCCCCCTCGTAACATATGTCTGTTCGACCTGGTGAGAAATTGTGGTATGGTAAGAAACTGTGAAATTGGAATCTACCATTCCCTGCCTGTAGAATCCTTGAGCAGGTGAGATCGCAGAAATAGAATGGTTTCCGACATCCATAGACTCTGGGATTGTCCACTCCAAGGACCAATTGCCATTTTCCTGGCTGCTGGTGATTCCAACTAATACGCCATCTACGAATACCTCGATTGTTTGACTCCCTAGCCAACCATCCTCCAAGTTGTCCTCTGCAGTGCCAGAAATCAGCATGACGTCTCCGACGGCGATTGGACCTATTGGGCCCATTGTGAGGAAAACTGGGGAGAATACTGTGAATACAACGGATGATTCCGACGGAAGCAGGAAATCCTCCCCAGCAAACTCAATCCCGATTACCATTGGCCCGAGTTCCATGTCTGACGCAATAGGGACAAAGCCTGTGAATGACCCATTTGCATCCACAGATAGTGATGTAATTTCCTGCCCATTCACCGACATGACAAGATCTCTACTTGGGATGGTTCGTCCTACGCCATCTGTTAGCACGCCTTCTACTACTGCCACCTCTGTTCTGTCAATCTCGGCGGGCGGGGTAGAAATCACAACTTGAGTCGGTTGAGTGACATTGAACACCATTGAGTCGGAGGAGCCCAAATAGTATTCTGGATTAAGAGAGTCTCCTTGACCCATTGGATCTACCCAGGAAAATCCCCCTAGGAAGTCTACGCGAGCGGTGTGGGGGCCGAAGTCCATATCCGAAGGGATCAGGTATGTTATCGACCACTGCCCCGTAGTAGCGTTGGAGAAAGTAGTGTAGGTGGGTCCGACGTCGATACCATCGATATACAGGTGAATAAGGCCGCCACTAGAGTTGCCGTCGTGCTGCAGGAGTTGTCCCCTTTCATCCAAAAGTGAGCCGACCAGGGTTACCGAACCACCGGATATGGATGGCGAGGATGCTTCCTTCAGGACCAGTTCTGTGGGAGCTAGAACGACTACTCGAGTCCATGCCTCATCACCCAGAAGGCCGATAGTCCCATTGATTCCCGAGAAGGTGGCTGTGACCACCATTGGGCCTGGTTGTCTGTCCGGCCTGACGAGTATTGATGCTGAGGCGGTTCCATTCGAATCGGACAGGCCACCCCATACGGTGAGATTGTCAATTCTTACCACCACAGTCGCGGATATTATGGGCCCACCTGCGTTATCGATTAGTGAGAGGGAGATATCGAAAGTTTCCCCTCTGACAGTTCTATTATCGGGATCGAGGTCATCTGGGCTTTCTATGGTTAGAACCGAAAAACCTCTGCTATCGAATGTGGCAAACCCGGATGCAGAGGTAAAATATGTCACCTGCGGGGTGAAAGAAACATCCAATCCATGTACTCCTCGCGGGAATGATAGGTCGAGCCGTAGTTCCGCCGACCAAGATCCATCGGCGTTGAATGTTACTTGGGAGACGGTGAATGTACTGGAATCATCGTCAATAGAGAATGTCAGTGTTGGATTCAAAGGGTTCCCAGAAATGTCAGCTAGTCCCGATCCGTTGCTCGATGTCAGAGACCCAGTGACGTTGAAGAATTCCCCAGGTAGTGGGTTCGTGGTAATCGGATCTATTGCCATGGTGGCCGAAGACCTAACTGTAATTGTATTCAGGATCTGAACCGCTTGTTGGAGATCAACAGATCCGTTGAATACGAAGGTGACATTCACAAGGCCAAGTGGGTGATCATGGGGAACTTCGAATTCGAAGGCTACGCTGCCATCAGAAGCTGTGACTGCAGTTTCTAGCCAAGTATCATGGAATCGGGCCAATACTTCGAAACCCGAGAGGGGGTTCTCGTTGTTGCTGAACTCGACTAGCCTAGTTGTGATGGTAATTGATTCGCCTCTGTCCACGATAGTGTTAACGAACGGATTA
>CAXEIX010000132.1:0-3300 GCA_963996605.1 uncultured Candidatus Poseidoniales archaeon
TTCTACCAGAGGATAGAATTCCGCTCAGGCGATTCTTGGACGGGCTCGCACAGCACCGGTGACAACTACGTCTACCCGGGCACAGACTGCATAGAGGAGTCAGGAGAGATAACCATCGATATCCAGGACCAGGACGGCAACTGGACGAACACCGATTACGGGTACGGCTACGACCTGCCCGCGGGAACCACGAACCTGAGCTGGAACCTGACAGAACTCATCGATGGCGTGGACTACGAATTCTACTATTACGTGAGCGGTAACTACTGCTGCGAGTACACTTACGAGTACTTCACTGCAGACTCCACGGGGACGGAGTCATTCGACTTCGACGTCACTATCGACATATACGAGTGCAACATATACTGGTACGCATACCTAAGGCCCATGTCGGAATACACCGGGAACTACGAGTCAGTGGACAGCTTCTCATTCAGACCAGAGGAGCCTTGCTACCCGCCGTTCAACCTCACGACGACAGATGTCGACGGTAACATGACCGTTGATGCGATGGATCCCGGATTCTCGCTAATGCCGGGAGAGAATCACATGTTCATGGACTTCGGTCACATGGACAACGGAACGCAGTACGAGGTCGACTACTACTTCTCGGACAGCGACGGCGGAAACGGCTGGTACTACGACGTGATGGTCTACGTCGACCTATCTGACGATAATCCCGATGGGGTCCACTTCAACATGACGATGGACTCGTTCGACTGCGACGCATACCTCGACGTCAGGGTCTACAACAGGACGGACGGCCAGAACAACCAGATGTACAACCGCAACATATACTTCGACGGGCCATGCCAAAAGCCAGTTGCCCTGATTGTCGAGGGCGTTGACGCCAATGACATGGACTCCATGGTTCTGTCTCTGGGCGACAATAACTTGACATGGGCCTTCGACTATCTGGAGGATGGCATCGACTACCGACTACAGTGGTACTACAGCAACGACTCGGCGTGGATGGGTTGGTACTACGAGTACTTCACCTACAACGGTTCGAACGATGTGGAGTGGAACATGCACGTCAGCACTTTCGACTGCACCCCGATGGCCTACGCTCAACTGATGTATGACAGCAACGGATCCTCCATCGGAAACAGCGAATATTGGTACTTCGACGTACCAGACTGCGCGGACGTGTACATCGACGTGCTCGATGAAAACGGCGACTACGCAAATTCTAACGATTATGACGATGGCACTCACAACCTGACATGGCAGATCAACAATCTGCCTGAGGGCTACGAGTATGCATACGAATGGCGAGTCTACAAGAACGGTTACGTGCAATCCTACGAATACGCGTTGTTCCAAGATAACGGATCGGTCAATCTCGACTTCTCGATAGATATCGGACCAGAGGTCTGCGACGCTAGAGTATCAGGAAACCTGTACTACCTCTCGGACGAGTCCAGCAACACATGGAACAGCATTGCCTCCGGAAGCCAGTACTTCTATCTCGACTGCAGTGATTACCAGAATCTGTACCCCTGGACGATCCTGACCGACGCAGATGGTGATGGCAACTTCACCGCTGTAGAGGAGTACGAAAACATCGGAGGAAACCAGACCATGCCCTTCGCAATCGACGTCAGCCATTTGTCACTAGGGGACACCTCCTACAGCATACAATACCAATGGGAGACCGAATCGGACAACTTCTACGGAAGCACGACCGAAATAACGGCGAACGAGAACGTGTTCTACTTCGACGTACCACTGACAACGTGGGACTGTGAGGTGCGCATTTACATCTACATGATGTTCGAGAATTTCCAAGGCCATTCCAACTACATGCACAGTAGGTGGAACTACTTCGATGCCGATTGCGTGGAACCCGGTAACGTCTCTCTGAACATGGACGGAATGGGAGAGCTCTGGGAAGACTGGTCAAACCTGAACAACGGCACCAACAACATGTCATGGGAGCTGACCGACCTCAACATCGGTGCCCAATACACGCTGGACTGGTACGTCAGGCTGAACAACGACTACGTGCTCTACGAGCATCAGACATGGGTTGCAACGGACGACGACCACTCCATGCCATGGGGCTTCTCGATAGACAACTCGACCACCTGCAACCTCGAGGTCCGCTACAGGCTCTTCGTGGACTCATCCGATACCAGCACACCGAATTGGATCGATATGAAAGAGCAAGGGTACTACTGGTACCCCAGCTGCGACGAGTACGTCTACCCCGACGACAACTACGTCTCAGTCGAGTTCGACATCAATGGGACATGGGTCGAGGATCCCGACGAGGTGCCAGCTGGTGAGACGGAAATCCGGGCCGTGTTCGAGAACCTGAGCGTGGGAGCCACATACAGGATGTACTTCTACTACAGCAACACAGGCTTCCCAAGCAACTCCGATTACATCTACTTCACATATGATGGCAATCCGATGGAGATGACGATCCCGATCGCTCCATGGGGGTGCTCGATGTACTTCAACTGGGACCTCACGCTGTATGACTTCAGATACCCGGGTGATGACTACAACAGCTGGTACATGGGTTCTGACAACTTCAACGTAGACGGACCATGCGATAGCCTAAGCTACAACAGCTCTGACTACCCCGACTTCTCGATACTCGACGAGTCAGGCAATCAGATCGATGACGACTACCAGATATCGAATGGCAGCAACACCGTTGTGATCTCCGTTGATAACCTGCAGGACGGCTTCCCATACGCAGCGGAGCTAGAAGTAATGTTCGACGGGTACCTGAACCTCTTCGAGAGCCACATGTTAATCGTGGACAACTTCAGTGCCGCTGAGTTCGACTTCACATTCGAGGTGCCGGGATTCGTCTGCGACATCACGCTTTACGCTAAGCTCTACGTAAAGACTGACACGTACTCTAATACCCAGCTGAACTCTACTTACCTCTATCTGGATGGCCCTTGCGATGGTGCCGAAGGTGATGCGAAACTCTCCACGCCCCTGTACGCCAACATCAATGGCACTTGGGTCCTTGTCGATGACGACACAGTGATCCTCCCCGGGGAGACTGAGATGTACTACGACATATCCTGGATGGGTGACACATCGTACTACTTCTCCTACAATGCGCCAGGCCAAGGATGGGGCGACTGGGTAACGTCTGAGGACGGCCCGATAGAGTTCTCCATCATGATCAGCGAGTTCGATTGCGACCCGATGTTTTACAGCTACATGCGACAGGAGAGTCAATTCTCCGGCTGGCACTACTACGATTACACATACCTGTACCCAGAGACAGAATGCTTAGAAGAAGCTGGCGACATCACCCTGGAGATCCAG
>CAXEIX010000133.1:0-3291 GCA_963996605.1 uncultured Candidatus Poseidoniales archaeon
TGCTCTGGAACCAACCCTCTTCGACCACATCTCTGCGAGCTTCGAGTGGATCTCCTCTGCTCCCCCGTCCATGAGCGAGGCCCTCCTGACGTTCCTGACCAGGTGATGGGGCTCGACGAGCGTCCCAGCCCAACGTAGTATTGCAGACTCGTCCAACTCCTCGGTCCCTCCGGGCTCGAGCATCTCCTCCACCTGCAGGGGGAGTGGTGAAAGAGAGAGCTCGTCCAGTGAGGATGCCCCGGACTGGCTTAGCCTCCGGAGAACCTGTGCCTCTACGTACTCCTGGACTGCACCGGCTCCTGGTAGCTCGTCATCGGGGGACCAGAGCTTGATACCCAGGGGATGCCCATCCATCGCCTCGCACACCTCGATCGCCTGCTCGTCATCCATCTCCAGGGGGAGGAGCTCGCGTGCCAGGTCTGTCTCCAGGCCCTCCAGCCTGATCGATTCGAATCCCGGGATGTCCGGGAACGGGTTGGGTGCCCTGGTCACGGCCAGTATAACGGCCGAGGTCTCGGAGCAGGCCTCTAGGATTTCCCTGATGCCCTCGACCAGTCGTTCGCTCGATTGCTGTGCCTCGTCGAGAACCAGGAGGGTCTTCTTCGAGTCGATCCTGGTGACGACGGCATCCTTCGAGGTAGGTGCGCGGCCGCCGAGCCACATCCTCGCTATCGATGACGAGTCCGAGTCCGTCTGGCAGGTGGCCCACCTCACTAGCCACCCATCGTCGATCAGGGAGTTGGATACCGCTGTGGCGACGCTGGTCTTTCCTATTCCGGGGAGGCCCTCGAGCAGGAAGTTGGACCCATCGGAGAGCCCGGAGGAGATGCTGCTGACGATCTCCTCCCTGCCATGCAGTTTCGTGGTGTCGGGGACTGGTCCCACGGACCTCCCCTTGGACTTCCTGGTCTTCTTCTCGCCTGATCTAGCCTCCTCCCTGCCCCTGTCGGTGGCGTGGAACACCTTCCTTCGCCTGGGGGCCCCTATCACGTGAGCCGACCTGGAGGATACCAGGCCGTCTGCCTCCAACGACTTCAGCGGGGGGTGGAGTGCCGATCGGACCACTCCCAGGTGCTCGGCTATGCCAGCCAGCGAGATGGCCCGGGGCACGTCCCAAGACTCCTCTAGGTCCCTGCCGAAGCCGGAAAGGTGGACGATGATGGCCAGTTGGCGCTGGTTGAGCACGGTGGTCCGTCTTGCAAAGTGTAAATCAAACCCAGCGGCCGTCGCTTCACTGGACATGGCCATAGATCACAGCAAACTGGAGCTCCCCAAGCAGCCCGGAGTGTACCTCTTCAAGCGATCCGACGATCGGGTCCTGTACGTAGGGAAGGCGACCGACCTCAGGTCCAGGGTCAGGTCCTACTTCGCGAAGAACCCGGACAGGGAGATGGTCCCGAGGCTCGTGGAAGAGTCCGTCAAGGTCGACTTCATAGTCACTCAGAGCCCATCCGAGGCCCTGGTCCTCGAGAGGGAGCTGATCAGGTCCCACCAACCCAGGTACAACTCGATGCTGAAGGACCAGAAGTCATTCCCGTTCATCGCCATGACCGCACACGATAAGCCTCGGATCATGTACACAAGGAACCCCTCCAAGGACTCCAAGATATGGGGCCCGTTCCCCGACGCTGGGGCCGCCAAGCTGGTGGTCAAGCTACTGCGCCGCCACTTCGGAATGAGGGACAAGACGGACAAGGCCCCCTTCGGGTTCATCGAGATCGGCGGGGACGAGGGGTATGCCGAGAGGGTGAGGGCGGTCCGGAGCGTGCTGGACGGGGATGCCGGATTGCTGATCGAGAGGCTGCAGTCCGAGATGGACGAAGCCTCCGGGAGGCTCAACTACGAGAGGGCTGCACTGGTCAGGGACATGATCGGGTCGGTCCAGGGCGCCATGTCGGAGAGCGTGGTCTCCAGCAGGTTCTACCAGGACTGCGACGCGATCGGCTTCTCTTCGAGCGGGGACAGCGGGTGCATGGTCATCCTGCATGCGAAGGACGGGATCATCCGAGGCCAGGTGGAGTACCAGCTCATCCATCGCGGGGACGTCTCAGACTCCGTATCCCTAGTGCTCTCGGAGCACTATGCGAACAGGCGGCCCCCGAGGAGCCTGCTGGTCCCCTCGCCGCTGGGAGGCCCGATGGCGGAGTGGCTGTCCGAAAGGAGGGGGTCCTCGGTGGAGGTCAGGGTGCCGATCAGGGGCGAGCTCGCGAAGCTCAGGGGGATGGCGGACAGGAACGCCGAGATCCACCTCATCAGGAGCGCCCGGGCTGGCAACCTGGAGAAGGCGGCTGCCGACGAGGGGGCCAAGCTCCTGGGCCTCGAGACGCTCGATCACGTGGTTTGCTTCGACATGTCCCAGTCGCTGGGGAAGGAGAGGGTCGGCGCGTCGGTCGTCCTGAGGAAGGGCAGGCCTTCCAACCAGGACTACAGGACCTACAGGGTCAAGTCAGATGCGCAGGATGACCTGAGGATGATGGCGGAGGTCGTCTCGCGATGGGCGAAGAGGCAGGACGAGTGGCCCGACCTGCTGCTGCTGGATGGCGGCGAGACCCACCTGTCGGCCATCGAGCGGACCCTCGAGGGCATGGGCCTCCTGGGGGAGTTCCCCGTCGCAGCCCTCGCGAAGAGGGAGGAGACGCTGTTCATGAGGGGGATCGAACCGATACTCCTGGACAGGAGGGGGAGGACGCTGGTCCACGCGCGCGACGAGGCGCACAGGTTCTCCAACACGTTCCACAAGAAGCGCCGGGGCAAGGGCGCCCTGGCGGACCCGCTGGAGGAGGTCGAGGGCCTGGGTGCGAAGAAGATCCAGGCCCTGCTACGGCACTTCGGCGGGAGGAAGGGGATCGAGCACGCCAGCGTCAGGGACCTGCGTGAGGTGCCGGGGATAGGCAAGGAGATGGCCGAGAGGATCCGAGGCCACTTGCAGAGGTGATCAGATGCCTGAGGGGGACCCGCACTCGATTCTCGAGGAGGCCGTCAGGGAGGTCTGCGGTGGGAGGCTGCCCGGCGACCTACCGAGGCGCTGGGAGAGGTTCTCCGACGTGGCGATAATGCCACGGGGCTCCTTCGAGGGGGATGGTTGGCCCTCGGGCGAGCCCCTTTGGGAGGCAGTCGCCGGGGCGCTCGGCGCGAAGCGCATCGCTCGGATGGGCGAGGTGAGCGGGGATTTCCGCGAGAGCGGGGTGGAGATGCTTCTGGGGGACGACGACTGGGTCGTTCGCAGGGAGAGCGGGGTGGACTACGGCTACCCGATGACGCGATGCATGTTCTCGGCCGGGAACGTCAACG
>CAXEIX010000134.1:0-3280 GCA_963996605.1 uncultured Candidatus Poseidoniales archaeon
CCCACATACCCCATCTCAGTGGTCAGTATTGCCAAAGATCCGAATCCTGGTTGAATTATTTGTTGGGGGAGCCCGGTTAGGTTGAATGACCCGTTCTCATCCGTCGTCACATTAGCCACCAAGTGATCTAAGATGGCTGCACTCCCCGGCACCTGTTCGGATTGGTTCGGCTCGACGAGGTACATCGAGAGTGGGATGTTTTCCACCAGAGTCTGATTTTCTACAAACTCCAAGGTACCCTCGACCCAGATTTCCTCCGATGTAGTTGTGTTCCTCTGAACAGAAGTCGGACCCCAAGAATCCACATTAACCCTAACTTCAGACATCGGCGGGCAGGCTTCGAAGGGGATCCAACCGAGATCCAGCTCACCCTGATTCTGATTGGTCTGCAAATGAACCTCTGCCCATCTAGTGAAGTCTTTGCCGTACACATTGAATGCCTTGCCGTCCCACGTACCGCCGGAGAAGCCAGTGACCTTGCGTGCGGGGATTCCCGCGATCCTAAGCATGGTCACGAATACGGATGTGAACTCATCGCAGTCTCCTTCTCTGGATGAGTTTAGGATCCAATGAGTTACATCACTATCTATCCCAACACCGCTTTCCCTTCCAGAGCCGAAGTGATTCCTTAGGAAGGAGATTGTTTCATTGCCATTCACTATGAAATTCTGAATGGCGGTGACCTTGTCCCATGCCGATATTGCTCCTGACTGATCCAGAACATCCTGAGTAAGGTTTGCAACAAAGCCAGAACTGTTCATGAATTCTTGTGGGAGGTCTTTGCCGTAATCTGAATCAGCGAATACTGTAGAATTATCTCGGATTGCAGCTGACAAAATCACCTCTGGTGCATTGACGTATAATGCCTCGATGACGGCACTGTCAACGATTATGTCACGAGTGTAGTTAGAGAAATTGAGTCCGGCTGAAATATCTACCCAAGTTGTAAAATTTACAACATTGTAAGGCTGAATCAGTTCTTGGCCGGGTCCGATGTAACCTGCTTCATCGAAAATTATCTCCCATGATAGTGGACCCGAGTGGTTCCAGAAGGATTGGTCTGCAACCCCTTGTTCTGTGGAGAATTCCGGGGTAACCTGAGTATTCCCCACTAGGGTGCTATTGACGCCCCATGACACTCCGGTGTAGAAGTCATAGGTATGCCATCTCCAGTAGTGTTTGAGTGTTGGATCCAGTCCTTCTGAGCTATTTGTGGCAGTGAACATCAGTGCGTTCTCCTGTATATCGTCAATTGGATTGAAGGGGTCGCTCGGAGAACCGACGCAATCCAGAACCCAGAAGTCCTCGGGGCATTCTTCACCATCGGGAATTCCGCCGCCATCAGAATCAGGGTCGAGCCAGTCAGTTCCAAGCTCCTGCTCTATCAAATCGGGTATGCCATCGCCATCGGTATCAAGAGGGTTGATGTCATCGTCCGGGTTGTCTTGTGGGTTTGTCCCGTCAAGATATTCCTGGCCGTCCTCGACCCCCCCATTGTCAGAATCTGCTACGTTCCAAAGAGTGAACCAAACGTCAGACGTGAAATTTCCTCCGAAGCCGAAGCCCCCGATGCCGAAAATCATTGAACACCCAGTGGTATTCTCGAAATAATTGTTGAGACCGTCCTCATCGGAATCAAGGAGGTTGTGACAAGGCTCTCTCGGGTCTGTCAGATTGAGAGTCTCGGATAGGTCATTGACTCCATCTCCATCGGTATCGTAGAGGGTCGGATCGGAAAGGTACCCCCATGCTGCTGTCAATTCCTCCCAATCTGCAAGGCCATCGCCATCCGTGTCCTTGTAGTCATCATCACACCATGGGTCGTTGGTAGCATTTGCAGAAGCATCCCAGCACCAGGAGCCATTGATGAATAAAATAGTTGATACCCCGGCAGGGGGTTCCGTATCTACTCCCTTTAGGAAAGACGGTTCCTCCAGGGAGTCATAGCCGAACGGCGTCCGTGAACCATTGGCTGAAACAAAGTAGGCCATTGGAGCATTTCCCCTCCAATCCACGGGATTGGGGTTTATTCCTTCTGTAGAGTTGATGGTTAGAGTATCTGCATCTGAGTCCCAGAATATGATTGTGAAGACGAGTTCGAAAATTGATGTGCATGGGTCGGTCTGTCCAGGGAACTCTTCGTCACCGTCACTTATCCCACCGCCATCTGAATCGGAGACATTCCACAGCGTGCAGGAGTTATTCTCCTCCCAATTTTGTAGCCCGTCGCTATCAAAATCTCCCTCATCGTTTATCCTAGTTGGATCCGTCTCACCGGGATCGATCACCCCGTTGCCATTCAGATCTTCGTCGCCATCATCCAAATAGTCACCATCCGTGTTGTTGCTACGGGGGTCCGAACCCTGGGCGGGATCCCCGTACGAACCATTGTACTCGATTCCGTCTAGAATCCCGTCCGAGTCAGTATCCGGAGATGTTGGGTCAGTCAGTAAGATAAGGCCCTCCAAGGAGTCATTCAGACCGTCGCCATCGGTATCGTTGTTCTGAGGGTCAGTCTGGGTAATTCCATCGACCTCGGCGGTAAAAATTCCACATCCACCTGGGCCTAGTGAAAGCACTGGATTACAAGGCGACTCAGTTATCGTCATGTTGATTGGCCCTGGCCTGAAGTACTGCGTAGGAGGGAATGTCGTTCCGTTCCTAGTACCCCATGCAGGATTGACGTACTCGTAAATATTTGATAGCCCGTCTAAGTCAGGATCCCCGAAAGTCCCATCCTGATTTGAGTTTGATGTTGGGTCGAGGCCATTTGCTGCCTCCCACCCATCTGGCATCCCATCCCCATCGGTATCCCAACCATTGGGGTCCTCATCTTCCAATCCGTCCCCATCATCATCGTTGGAGCTACAATCGGCATCCCCATCGAAGTCCGGATCATTGGAATCAACCATCCCATCGTGATCGTTGTCGAATGTATCGGTGCAGATGTTTCCTACTGGATCCTCGTCAGCGCCATCTGAACCCGAACCCTGAATCACTTGCATGGCACTCTCCTCGTCCCAGTTCGAGACTGGAATTGTGCCATTCCACCAAACACCATTGTCCAGGACGTTAGTAGTGGATGGCTCATCCCAACCTGATGGTATCCCGTAAAGATACTCGTTGAGGTTCGTGAGACCATCGGAGTCGGGATCTCCAGTGGAGCCGTTTTCTCCGGTTGACGAAAGGGGGTCTAAGCCATATTGCCATTCCCACCCATCAGGCAGACCGTCGTTATCGGAGTCCCAATCCTGTGGCTGGGTATTGATAAGAAACTCAA
>CAXEIX010000135.1:0-3260 GCA_963996605.1 uncultured Candidatus Poseidoniales archaeon
ATCGGCATCGGCTGGTAGGAGCTCGGAGAAAACGGGCCTGTGGATGTCTTCGTCGGTAATCCTGTCCTCTGTCTTGGTGGTCCAGGATAACGGTAGCGCTGTGCTGGGACCGTTTTCCCCCGGGCCCGGATTCCCGATACCGATCTCGATGATCCTGTGGAAGACGTTCCCGAATGTCGCGGGGTCAACGGAGAGTACGGTCTTCGTCGTTCCGACCGCTCCGCTTCTGGCAAACATCGAATCTGGTTCTACACCTGCCCTTACCTCGAGCCAATGGCATCTGGGGCATTCGAAGTAGCCAGACAGTTTGCTTGGTTTCACGCGAACCCTGGTCGAGGATTCGACTCGTGGGAGAGTGGGTGTTGGTGGATCTGTTGTTTGGTTTCCACGGGAGGCTTGGTCGATTGACTCGATTCTCTGGATTGGGGTCATGATGGCATTGCCGTCTTCGTTTGTCTCCGGGAAGCAGTCGGGATGGTGGATCATGGTAATGCCCGTCTTGCCGGTTCCACCGAGGAATGCGTCCTCAAGCAGGCTCCCCGGGTCGATGGTCCTGCTTCCTCCGTTTGCCAGAACTGGTTTCGAGTCGGCTTCAGATGAGTCTAGCCAGGGCGACTCTGTTTCCCCTCTCCTCCATGATCCCATTCGCAATGATTCGAGCCACATTTGCCCCAGTTGGGGAGCGGTTTTGTCATAGGTCCACGGGAGCATAATGCCCTCTTCTTCCAGCCACTGGGTCCCCCTCGGGGATCCTGCGATGATTATCTTCTCTTCTGCCCTGGTTGCGGCGACGTAGAGGAGCCTCCGAGCTTCGGCATTCTTCCTGGCCCTATGGAGGAGGGAGACGTGCTCCCAAATCGCTGATCTAGGCGTTTTTCCTTCTGCGGGCCATGGGTTGGGGTGTCCTGAGAACATCTCCGGGCTGACGATGAGTCTGCTGTTCTGTTCGTTCCTCATGTTGGTCTGCCTGGGGGAGAACAGGTCAGCTAGGATGACGACCTTGGCCTCGAGGCCCTTTGAGCTGTGGATCGTCATTACTTTGACTGCGTTCGTTGGGGGGGTTGTGGACGCCTCGATGGCCTGTGAGCTGCTCTCCCTGAGGTCGCGAAGCCTGTCGGAGAGGACTATGCAGTCGCCACCGACCTCTGCGGTCAGCGTCCTGATCAGGTCGACGAACTGTTCCGCGTCCTGCCTTGAGACTTTATCCGGGTATGCGACGAGTAGGTCTGAGCGGTCAATGGTGTCCTCAAGGAGCTCTACGAGGCTGGAAGAGCTGAGTTCGCGCCATCGCGATACCAATGACCGCTGTCTGTCATTGGAGCAATTCGATTGCAGCCTGGAGAGCAGGTCCTCCCCCTTCTCCGAATTGGAGAGGAAGTCGTGCAGTTGGGTGTCGGCCATCCCGAATAGTGGTGATCGGATCACCCATGCTGCGTTGTGCCTTGATCGCGGCCTAGCCACTAGTTGGACTAGTCCCTCCAATGCAGCGGCCACTGGGCGTTCCAGCAATCCGCCTTCGCGGTCGACCTGTGTCGGGACTCCGAGATCATGCAGATGCCTGATGATGACGTCCCTTAGATTGACTCTGTTTGGCAGGAGTATCGTGATTTCTTCGGGCCTTACTGTGTCTTCTGGTGGGACTGCATTCCATGAGTTGTCAGCGGATCTAACCCTTACCGAGCTCCCTTCGATTAGGCTCCTCACTCTAAGTGCGATGAGCATGGCTTGCCTCTCCAACCGATCCAGCGACCCTGGTCCAAAGGGATCCAGATGGACTCGAATATCTGTGGCGGGATCGGTTGATCCATCTGAGTCGGGTGGGCAAATCCACTCTATCGAGCCTGGGTTCTTCCTCTTCTCAGGGAATGAGTGGAGAGTCTGAGACGAGGCGTAGAATTCCCCTATGGAGACTAGTCTGTGCCTGTCCGAGAAGACGTCCTCCCACCATTCGTTCATCACTTCCAGAAGACCTCCTTCGGAGCGGTAGTTAACCTGTAGTGAGATCATGCCCTCCTTGCGTGCCCTGACCTCCCTCCCTGATGGGGCTGGTAGGTCCCAGTCGGTAGAGTCGAATGGGATCCAAGCGGATAGGTCCCTGCCTCCTCTGTGCATGTACTCAGATGCGGTTGCAATGTTCGATTTGTGGTCGTTCCTCGGATCCCTGCTATGGGCCTCTTTCCTGAGAGTCGGTTTTCTGGTAAGCTCCGGTACGCTGGAGAACTCATGCACGTTGATTGACCTTAGTGACTTGGCGAAATCCAGGAATCCGGTAACCTCTGCTTGCCTGAAGGCATAGATGCTCTGCTTTACGTCTCCAACGTAACACACGGTGGGCTCCCAAGGAGTATCTGGCTTGGGAGGGTCTCCTTCTCTGACCTCCCTAGGCCCCCAGAGCCTGGATAGCAGCCTCCACTGGAGTGGTGAGTTGTCCTGAGCCTCGTCGATGATGAAGGCTCGGTACCTCCTTCTGATTTCTTCTAGGAGTTGCCTACGGCTCTCAAGGTCTGCTCGGATTGCTCCCAATTTGGATGCCCATGCCCCGGCTGATTCTGGTTCTAGCTCAAGTTTGGATATTGCATCCATCGCCCTGGAGATGTGATCATCCCTCCATGGGCTGTCTGGGCTGATTGAGTCTAGCTCCATCTGGACCGAGGGGTGGTAGAACGTCCTGCAGATCTCTGGGCAATTTGCCAGCAGCAGGTCCCCTGCAAGTCTCTGAATGTCGTCGAAGTCATGTACCTCATCACGCTGCTTCAGATTCTTCATCACCCCCTGGAATCCCAGATGGAGGAGATGTAGGTCCCTTAGGTTCTGTATCTCGGCTTCCAATGAGAAGTGGTGGTTCTTCTTCGGGTTGTCCAGTCGCTCGGGAATTTCTGTCGGGAGGGCGTTGGATGGCGGTTCCCATGCAGGAGGTACCTCGGGAGGTTTGGACTCGTCGAGGATGATTGCTGTTCTCACGAAGTGAAGCATCATGGTTCCCAGATCGTCTGACCAGATTCGCTGCAGCTCCGAAATCTTCGACTTCATCGTGGACGTGTGGGATGATTTCAGATTCTTGTCCTTTATCTCCGAATAGCTCCTCACCCCCGCTGGCCAGGAGTCGGATGGTAGCTTCATTCTAGGGAAGAATTTCATCTCCTTCCCCATTAGTGTCGATGGGCTGACTATGCAAGTCAGAACGTGTCCCATCCAGCACAGCTTGTCCCATTCGCCCGGAGGTGGCCCGTTGCGGTCTAGTTCGTCAAGGGATGCCATCC
>CAXEIX010000136.1:0-3248 GCA_963996605.1 uncultured Candidatus Poseidoniales archaeon
TTTTTTTTAATGATACGGCGACCACCGAGATCTACACTCTTTCCCTACATGACGCTCTTCCGATCTTATGGGGGATATCTATGCGCCACCTCGATCCGGCTCCTGCAAGAGGCTGGAGTGTCACATCCACGCTGCACGCTCATCATCGAGACCTGTGAGGAATCAGGTTCATTCGACCTCCCGCCATACCTGGAGGAACTGACTGACCAGTTAGGTGATCCGGACATGGTCGTCGTCATGGACAGCGGAGGCCCGGATTACGACCATGTATGGATGACAGAGGCGCTAAGGGGTCTGGTTTCAGGTACGCTTTCGGTGAAAGTGTCACATGAGGGAATCCATTCTGGAAACTCAGGGGGTTCGATCCCCTCTTCTTTCAGGATTCAAAGAATCCTCCTGGACCGAGTTGAAGACTCTGCCACTGGGCGAGTACTGGTACCCGAGATGCATGTTGAAATCCCTCAAGAGGTGAGGGACAAGGCCATTGCTCTCCGAGATGTAGTGGGAAACAGCATCTGGGAGCAGTTCCCCACCATCGATTCTCTCAGGCAGGCATCAGAGACAACCGAGGCCATGATCGTGGCAATGAACTGGGAACCAACCCTCTCCATAATCGGTGCTGATGGGTTGCCATCGGTCCAGGTCGCGGGAAACGTCCTCCGAACAAACACCGATCTAAAACTGAGCTTCAGGATACCTCCGGGCGTCGATTCGGATGTTGCAATAGCCAGCGCGAAGAAGATCCTGGAGGAAGACCCACCATACGGTGCCGAGGTCACCTTCACCCCTGACTCATGCGCAGATGGCTTCCACGCCCCTTCCCTCGATGGGACCGTCTCGGATGCAATCCATGAGGCTTCAATGGAGCTGACTGGACTCCCACCATTAGCAACTTGGACCGGGGGGACTATCCCATTCATGGCGATGATGCAGGGAAAGTACCCGGAAGCCATGTTCCTCTGCACAGGCACTTCCGGACCTGGGAACAACGCGCATGGACCCGATGAGAAATTGCACATCCCATCTTCGAAGAGGCTGACCGTAGCCCTTTCAGCGACAATCTCAGCTATCTGCGGAAACCCATGATTAGCCGTTTCTCCCCAACCTAAGTGCCGCCGGGGTTATATCGGGGTCACCTGCGCACCATGGAAGATGATGGGCCAAGACGACTCAGCCGGAGCAGACCCCCAGCCGACTATCCAAGAACTAGAGCAGCAGGCTGCCAAGGACAAGGAGGCTCTGGATAAGCTCTTGGTCGCCTATCAGGCCCAAGAGGCCGATATAAGCGAGATGAAGGCTCAGGTGGAGACCCTCAATAGGGAACTCATCGACAAGGAGACCGAGAAGGAAGGAATCAACAACCTACTCTCAAATCTACGTAGGCAGAAGGACGAGATGGAAGTCGATCTAGCCAAGGCTAACACGAAGATCCCATACCTGGAAAGCAAACTCGACAAGACCGAGGAGCTGCTTGAAAGAGAGAAGGCAAGGCTCGGGCAGGTACTCACTGTTGCAGAGGAAATAGACGAGTCGAACCAAGCCGCACAATCAGAACTAGCCGCTAGGGACGATTGGTATGTCCAGCACATGCAACTCTTCGAGGACCTCAATGAAGCAATCCAGACTCGTCACGACATGATAGACAGGGCAATCGCCACGGCCAAGGAGATTCACTCCAAGCAGGAATCATTCCAAGCACAGAAGCAGGCCGTCATTGAGGAAATAAAGGAGATGTCCCCGGACGACGAGGAACAAGAGTCCGAAGACTCGGCATCAGAGAATGAGTAGCCCCTCACTCCCCTACCTTCTTGATGAATCTAGCAGGAATCCCTCCCCAGACCTCTCCATCGGGAACCTCGGTCCACTTAGGCAGAACTGCCCTGGTTGCGACAACTGAACCCTTGCCAATCGTGCAACCAGGTTGAACTATGCTGCCCCCTCCTATTAGTGCCCCGTCTCCGATTCTCACAGGTGCTAGGACAATCTCCCCACTCTCTACTAGATGTCCGTTGATAGTCGCATCACCCCCAACAACTACCCCATCCCCGATAGTTATCATCGAGGCATCATTAATCCTGACTGAATTCAGTTGCACCCCACTACCGATTCTCGCCCCCATCATTCTGTAGTACATCGTTGCTAGGAAAGAAGGAATCACTAGGCCCAGGAACATCTGGGCCACTCTGTGTGAAACCAAAGAGAAGGCCCATTGGATAGTAATGAAGGATCTTAGTGGATACCTGCCCTCCTCTTTCCTAATCCTGAAGATGCCCCCCATAGTTCCGCAAATCAATAGGAGTATAACCCCCCACAATATGTAACCGAGACCGAGACTAATGCAGACGCCTGCGGCTTGTACAAAATCACCCTCCCCGTTCGTGATCTCTCCTATCTCCAAGAATAGGAAATAGGAAGGCATCATCGCTAACCCGAACAAGACACCGAACAGGATCATCACAATGACCGAGAGGACATTCTGCACCATTACGAAGGACTTCACCCTACTCCTCCTCGGAAACGAAACCCGCATCGACATCTTCCTGGTTTGCAACTCTGATACCCTCTTCCACGTCAATAAGGGGGAACAGCGACCATCCGATCAGGATTACGACCAAGACACTGACCACTGCCATCCTACTACCCATTGTTGCGGCGCTTATTGCATACACGATTGGGCCAAATACAGCTGCAGCCTTCATGATGAAACCGAAGAAACCGAAGAACTCGCTCACTCTTGACTTCGGAGTCATGAATACCATCAAACTTCGAGCCTGAGCAGACGCAGTACCCATGACGACACCCACCATCATTCCAAGTAGAACCCACTGGAGGCTAACTCCGAAGTTAAGCGGCTTCCACAGGTTTTCCCTCAGGAGATTCGGCCACCAGTCTACCAAGTCGCCCTCTATAATTGTTGGATGCTCGTCTCCAACCGACCTGCTTCCATCCAAGTCCCCTCCTCTGAATGAAAATGAGAATCTATGATCGCTCACATCATCCATTTTACCGGCCAAAACACTAGCCTGTTCGACAGTCAGGTATTCCATGACGACATCATCGTCACCCCATCTGTCGCTATCGGTAGATGATAGGATCATGAATTCGAAGAAGGCGTCCCTGAATACCTGATCTCCATCTCCTGCCTTGCTGACCCATCCCTTGACGCTACCGTCCTTCTCGTATAGCACGGTCAACCCGTACTCCCCACTTTCCTCATCGAAGTCATACTGGAAGTCGTACCTCCCATG
>CAXEIX010000137.1:0-3248 GCA_963996605.1 uncultured Candidatus Poseidoniales archaeon
GCAGTCGGTTTTCATCCCAGTCCTACTGATGGCTGCGGGTATCTTCGGAGCCAATCACGTGATGGGTGGCGGGGATCTAGGTCTGTATGGGATAGCAATGGCAGCAATGGGGATGCTAGGAACAGTGGGCGTAACCATGACAGTGGATGCCTATGGGCCAGTAGCAGACAATGCTGGCGGAATTGCAGAAATGTCCGGCCTGGGGGACGATGTAAGGGAGATCACAGATGGTCTTGACTCAATTGGGAACACGACCGCAGCAATCGGCAAGGGATTCGCAATTGGAAGTGCGGCTTTGACCGCCCTAGCTCTTTTCGCCGCGTTCAAGACCAGTGCTAATCTTGAGGCAGAAGACCTTAGCCTGACCGAGCCAATGGTAGTAATCGGACTCCTAATCGGGGCTGCACTGCCTTTCGTGGTTGCAGCAATGACGATGAAGTCAGTTGGTCGTGCAGCAGAGGACATGATCACAGAGATAAGGAGACAGTTCAGAGAGATCGATGGGCTTCTAGAGGGTCGCGAGGGAGTGGAGCCGGACAGCGCCACCTGCGTGGACATATCCACCAAGGCAGCCCTTAGGGAGATGGTGATGCCGGGCGTCGTGGCCGTATCAAGTCCGGTAGTAATTGGTTTGCTACTAGGTAGCGCAGCACTGGGCGGAACTCTGGCAGGTGCAACCGCTAGCGGCGTCCTGATGGCCCTATTCATGGCAAACGCAGGAGGAGCATGGGACAACGCCAAGAAGGCCATTGAGCAAGGGCACATAGAAGGGGCTGCAAAGGGTGACGATGCTCACAGCGCCGCTGTAGTCGGTGACACGATTGGTGATCCATTCAAGGATACGAGTGGGCCTTCTCTGAACATCCTGATCAAACTGATGAGCATAGTCAGCGTTGTGATTGCAGGGATGCTGACAAAGACTGGCGAGCTAGGCGCTCTCTGAAGTCAAACGATTGAGCGTCAGGCTCTTGACAGGTTCACCCTAGGGGTGGGCATGGGTACGGGTCGCGCATATGCAATCCTAGTGGTTATGCTATCATCATCACTTGCAGGATGCACGGGGGGGCAGTCAAGCGGGGATGACTCCGCGACGAGTGATTTTGAGGTGCCTATCTGGGAGACTGGAGATTGGTGGCTATACACTTTCTCAACTCCGGATTACAGCGATGACACAGCGAGATTGGTGGTGGCGAGCACAAGTGAGGAGGATGGTACTGCGTACATGCTAGCGATCTCCAGCCTTACCGAGGCGAGGCGGCATGCAGTTCTCAACCACAACCCATTCCTGGGGAGGATGACTCATTCCGAATTGGGTGCCTTTGAGAATGGGGTCGCGCAATCGGTTCTGAGTTTCCCTCTCGAGGAGGGGAACGCCTGGTCTTTCACTCTGTTCTCAAAGGAATGGGATGCCTTTGTCTCGGATATCTCAGGGAGCACCGCAGTGATAATAGCTAGCTCCTCGGATGGATCTAGGCTGGATTACGTGTTCGATAGCGAAGTCGGTTTCTTCTACTCCTTCACATGGAAGGACGAGTTGGGGGGGACAAAACTCAGGATGATGCTCTCCGATAGAGGTACCGGGCACTCAGGTGATGTCTACTTCGTCAGAGGAGGAGACCTGTTCAGCGACACATGGGAGGATTCTGGAAACGATATCGAGATTCGCGACACGTTTCTCGTTAGCGATCACCCGAGTGATGGAGAGTGGGACGAGATGATCTACTTCATCGATGCAGATTGTGGCTCTGGATCATCTATCTCACTTACTCTCAGGGATCACATGTCGGTATCGGCTCTAGAGAGGATATGGGGTCCGGGAGCGAGCGAAATGGGGACTCTCGGGACAATTCCCTATCCATCTGGGGAATACACCCTAACAGCCACCTTCACAGGTGGGACGACCTTCTTGAGAGTTAGAGTGGCTGGTGGAATAACCCAGTCGTGGGCCCTCTAGAGGTATTCCATTAGGTGGTCTGAGCCACCTACGAAGACGGGAGCATCCCCTCGCATGTCGAATACCACAGGTACTGTCCTGTGGCCAGTTTCCTTTACAACCTCCTTTCGGAGGCCATCGAAGTTGTCAAGGTTGATTTCGGAATAGGTTTGTCCCTTCGAATCGAGGGTTCTGAATGCCCGGGTGCAGTATGGGCATATCGTCTGTGTGAAGACAAGAAAGTCATTCTCTGCGTCCCTAATTATATCATGTAGTTGCGACAGGTTTTCCGCCCCCTTCATCGTTTTCCCACAAAGGGGATTCTCCCAGGTCATCAAATTCATCATCGCCGTCCCATCTTCCCTCTAGGACCCGATCAGTCTCATTCTCATCGATGAAGGCTAGGAAGAAGGAGGTGACAAGAGTCAGGGCGGCACCGATGTAGATGGCTGTTGAATAGTTGAAGACTGATATCATCCTCTCAGTCAGGGTGTAAGCGAAAACGACCGAGGTATTGAGAATAGACATATATGCTGTGAATTGGGTTCCACCCACCTTGCTCCATGTTAGCCTCATACACAACGAGATGATGCAAATCAAGGCTATTCCAGCAATGAAGTACTGACCTATCAGATACACCGTCATTACCCATGTATTTCCCCACTGTGGCTCCAGGAAGGCGAAAGTAGCGTTTGCCAGAGCCAGTACCAAGAAGGAGACCATAGCGACTCTGCGAATCCCAAACTTGTCCCCGAGGATACCCCCGATTATCTGTCCAGAAACGGACCCTAGCAAAGCAATCCCACCGACTATCCCGTTATACTTCTCTTGCGACCATCCTGCCTCATTGATGAAAATGTCAACGTAAATTGGGCTTGTGAAGTAATACAACTCTCCGAGGAGTCCTGCAATTATCAGTAGGAATGCGGATCTGACAGAGAAAGCCTTGGTCAGGTAGAAGGAGGTTCTCGCGACTGTATTCCTGGTAGATTCTGGGATCAGCAGGAATGGGTTTGGTAATGATTCCTTTAGTTTCGAGCCATTCATCCTGGCATATCCCATCGAAGAAAACGACAGGAGGATTAGTGCTAGGCTTATCCTATTCGTTCCCGACCAAGGCTTTAGGTCGAAGAAAAGGACTTCTTTGCCTTCGAGCGCAGGGAATCCTTCACGGACATACGTTCCGAAGCTCCAGTCCACTGTGAAAATGTCTATGACGAATCCGAATAGCCAAATGCAGGCCCCCAAAATTGCGAAGAAGGAGGTTAATGTTGACTTATTGTTAGCAATACTGTATCCGACAGTTCTGGCTACT
>CAXEIX010000138.1:0-3248 GCA_963996605.1 uncultured Candidatus Poseidoniales archaeon
TCTATTCGATGGTCGGGTGCTACTTGCACCCTCCATTCGCTTGTGGACAACAGCGTGCCATTGTAGTGGGCGGTCAGATTGAAACTCTGGGTCACATCGGCCCTGGCGAGTAGGCTTGCCTTCGCATAGACCCTCACAATGCCCTGTGAACCGGGTGGCACCAACCGGGTGGCGTTCATATCACAAGCACCTGCGTCGCTGAAGCAGACGTCGAGCTTGTCCCCATCCGAGGTCTGCAGCGCGAGATCGTAGGTAATATTGGTGTTCCCGGTGTTGTTTAGGACCGTGATTATTGTCTTCTGGCCCACTCGGTTAGTATCCGAGAGGTCGGAGGTCTCAGAGGATGCGATTATCGCAGTCGATTGAGTAGGGTAGAACTCGGCTGATACGACTTCCGTTAGCCGGATCAACGCTGGAGCGTATGCCAGCAGCTCTCCTGTTTCAGTGGAATTCGCATAGACCCATATCTCGTGCACCTCATCGGCACTAGCCGAAGACGGGGGGATTGCTGTGACTACGACTTCGAACTGATCTTGGAAGGCCCTTCCACCGGATCCGTTGTCGGGGAAAAGGTTGGTTCTGGACTGTAGCAGATTGGCTGCTGAAGATGCGAGAGAAATCGTCCAGTCTGTCTTAGATACGTACCCCAATGTGAAGTTTGCAACGTCGTTTCCTGTGTTCTTCAGAGTCAGATTGGCAACGATAGATGTCCCAGGATCGCCTACGGCCACACCAGAAGCGATCATCTCTGCTGACCAGATTTCCTCTATGTTAACCGAGACTGAAGCAGTTGCATTTTTGGAGATGGTTCCGGGGAAGGTCCCCCAATCGGATGTGGCTTTGAATGAGAATGTGAGTGTGCCTGCTGAGGGGTATGGGAACTCTGTCGGGTTGGGATTGAACGCAAGAGCGACTTTCCCGTATCCGATCTCTCCTGGCTCCAACTCCATTGTGGAAGGTGCCGCCGTTGCGGTCCACCTCTGTAGCTCAGCGGGACTCGATCCATCCAGAGGGGTGTCCTGTTGGAATGTCATGCCGTTTCCTATGGATGGGGTCAGGGAGACTTGGGCCAGGGTGTCATTGGACCCAAGGTTGTGCACGATTGTAACCTCAAAGTCAATCCAGCGATTGAAATTCCCGGCTATGATATCGTCCACGGTGATGTCATTGGCGCCTCCTGTAACGGAAATTTCCAACTCGACGATGCTGTCAATCAGCAGAGTAGTCTGATTCGTCGATGGCACCCCTCCCTCCATGGGTATGGCCTGTACGATGAGGTCGACCTGTTCTATCGATGACACCTTCCAAGACGGGTTCAGTGGCATCTCCAGGTGCGGTGTCGAGATTGTGACCGGTATCGCCCTGGTCTCGTTGGGAAGCAGGACGTCGGTGATTGTCACTGGGGAGTGGATGTTCCAGAACGGGATTGCCTCCGTTGCACCGACGTCGATCTGGTACTGGGCAGGGGCTGTTCCGGTATTCTTCAGGGTGTACTCGAGAGTCCTATCAGACCCTGGGGTGAGGTTTGCGTAGTTCTCGCCCAATTGGTGGCTATGATTCTGGAATATCTCGGAGGAGTACGTCCCTCCAGCCATCACCATGGTTGTGGCCTCCAGGACATATCCAGCGGTTTGGCTTTGGATTGACACTGTGACCAACACCGAATCCCCGTTGGATGCATCTGATGGCACGTCTACGTTGATTTGGATTGCCTCTGTATCCCCCGCTGCCACAGTTAGAGGAGAGGATGCGGGGTAGATCGTATCAGAGGCGTTGACCCAGTAATCGGTTGGTGCGGAGTTGTTCGACTGAAGGACCTCGAAATCGTCGCTGACCGTGCCAGAGTTCTGTAGGATGAAGTTCAGGACTGTCTGGGAACCAGGGTCGACATTTCTGTTGTTGGCTGGAAGAAGAGAAGCCCTAAGAGCTACGAAGTTCACAATCCTTGATTCGATGGTTACTGTTTGCTGAGACACCCCGGCGACAAGCAGGCTCCCTCCCAATGAGTAGTCTCCTTCTAGGTTAGAGCCGTCGAACGAGATGGTGATGTTCTGCGGAGTGGGCGGGCTTGCTAGGCTTCCTGGGAGTAATTGCTCGGTGGAAGACGTGAGGGATACGCTAGAGCCCCCTAGGGAGGGGGTCAAGGTTAGTTGCGCCGTGACATCTACAGGCTGGTTCCCCGTATTCACAGCCGTAATTGCTCCCACCCACATGGCCCTAGCCAGGGATGAGCCGTCTGCTGGTAGGGAGTCAGCAATGTCTGTGGCATCTTCCACAGCCACCACGTTGACATTGTTCAGGGACATCACGTCATTACTGGAGTTTGAATCGGAAGATGAGGATGCGACCTCCCAGGAGGCTGTGATTTGCAATCCCGAGCCTATCACGGAGGAGGCGTCCCAGTAGAGCAGGTGATTTGCCCCGGCTCCGGGGTTGAGAGTCACGGTTCTATTGTCAACTAAAACCCCGTCGACCTTCAGGGTGACGTTCCCCTCCGCTACCGAACCGCCTATGTTCAGGATCCCCACTCTGATAATGTGGTTCTCGGGTGCGAGCGTGGGCACACCCGAGACGAGGACTGAGGGCGTAGTTACATGGAGATCTGTTACTGCAACATCAGGATCAAGGGACCGTCCCGAAGTCATCATTGCGACATCTTCGTCTGGTGATGTGGGAATTCCTGCCAACAATGGTGACAGGAAGAGCAAGGCGACTAGAATCGTGGCCTTGCTAGCACTATCTGTGGCTCTTTTAGAGTAAGATGCAAGGTTTGAGATGTCTTGTCCTACCATTGCTTCCGCTCCCCTCCTCGTAGAGGAGACTAACCATCATTATGAAACAACCGGAGGAAAATTGTTGTCTCCGTGGTTGACAAAGGGTTACGACCGATGTTATGAAAAGACAGCGCACGGGTTCGGTAACGTGGCGGACGCTGTATCCATCATTATCATCGTGCTTATTCTGCTAGCTACTTTCAACGGCTTATTCAGAATAATGCGTTCTCAGTCGAGGAGGACCATCCTTCCATCGACAAGGAGGAACGTCCCCGAGGAGGTACTAGCAGGTGCGAATTCGAGAAGAAGCAGGGCTAGGGGAAGAGACAGATCCGGGAGTCCCACCGTTGCGGGCTCACTGGGCGAGGGGTCTGAGGCTATCGGACCTGGTGTACAAGAGGCTGAAATTTCGACCAAGGGCGCTACTGCTCTTGAGAAGAGGCTGGAAAGAGAGGGTGCAAAGAGAGGGTCTGT
>CAXEIX010000139.1:0-3229 GCA_963996605.1 uncultured Candidatus Poseidoniales archaeon
GATACAGCAGATGTGGGTCAGGCGTTGTACCAGGAGGCTTCCAGAGTGACAGACAGGATCCTCCTGGTAATGATGCCCCCGACCCAGAAAACTGGGAAGGAACCGCCGTTACCGGTCTCCGACATAATGAGGAAGAACAGGGTAATCATCATCGCTACCAAGGACTCGATGACTCACACAAGGGCAAGGGCAGCAGCCACAAGGGAGGGAGCCAGGATTGTCTCCATGCCTGGAATCGGGAGTATCGCATTCGAGTCTGGCGGAATGACTGCTGACTACAACGCCCTGCAAAGGGAGATCAGCGGGATGGGTTCAGTATTCAGGAGGAAGAGGCGTGTCAGCGTCAAGTCGGAAGCGGGCACTGATGTCGAGTTCGTTACAGGTGACAGGTGGATCCTAGAGGACACTGGTATTTGCAACCGTCCCGGGCAGATAGCAAATCTGCCGGCAGGGAAGGTATTCGTCCTACCCAAGGAGGGGAGCATGAATGGGACTATCGTCATCGATGGTTCATGGGAAGGAAGGATGCTCGAAGGGCCACTGACACTCAAAGTGGAAGACGGGGCTGTAGTAGATGTCTCAGGTGGTGAAATAGCTGATGAGATTATCTCTGTCTTCGATGTTGCCCGATTGGGATTGAGGAGTTCCAAGAGAGATCAGTTGTGGACTGTTGCTGAGTTCGGGTTCGGCATGAATCCAAAGGCAACTGAACTGGTGGGGAACAAGGTCGAGGACCTTGTGGTGAGGGGTTCATCGTACTTCGGGTTCGGTGACAACACCCACATCGGAGGTACTGCGAGGGTCGGGATTCACCTACGTGGTTCCCTGATTGATCCCGAGGTTAGTTTGGAGGGATCAGTTATCGTCTCTGATGGGAAGATTTCTACTCGGTAGGTGAATCAGTGCGGGCGTTTCTGTGGTGCAACGGTTCAACCCCCCCTTCATCTGTCATTGACTTGGTGATCTCGGCCGACGTCCCCGTTTTCGGGGTTGACGGGGGTGCTGACAGGGCCTTTTTGTCGGGCGTAGAGGTTGATGAGGTGCTAGGAGACCTAGACTCAGTTGATGTTCGTGAATGGGAGGGGAAGGTTGTGGAGATGATCGATCAAAACACCAGTGATCTAGCAAAATCACTCGCTCTTCTGATCCATCGTGGTTTCACTGAGATCGACGTAGTCGGAGTGGATCGGGGGAGAGCCGATCACGTCCTCGGAAACTGGGCAGCAATGCTCGATGCTCCCCCGGGTGCAACCATTAGGATGCACCATGAGAGTGGGGTGACGACTAGAGTCCATCCCGAAGAGGGCGAGTTCTCGGTCAAAATCGCACAGGGTGAGCCTTTCTCTGTCTTCGCCCTCGAACCTGGAAAGGTGTGGATATCAGGTTCCAAGTGGGAGATGAAAGGGGAGTTCCTCGCCCTCTCAACGAGGGGGCTACACAATGAGGGAGAGGGGAGGATGGTCTCCGTCAGAGGGGAAGGTGTTCTGGTCGTCATATCAAGACGCTGACTACTCTTCCTCGTGAACCTTCATGGCCAGCATCAGAGCGATTGGACGAGTCCTCTCGTCCTCCTCTAGGGCTATCCTAGCGATTATCATGAGTGGGACGCCGATGATCGCACCGGAAATGCCCCAGACCGAAGCGCTGACCATCACGGTTAGGAGTAGGACCAATGGGGAAATCCCTAGCCTCTGACCAGATAGGTTTGGCTCTATGAATGAGCCGAACAGCTGTTGGTTGGCGATCATTAGTGCTCCGAGGACCAATGCCTGTAATGGATCGAGCACGATCAAGGCGATCATCATCGGAGGTATGGTGGCAAGAAGAGCCCCGAGAATTGGCACGAAGTCCAGAAGGAAGCATAGAACCCCGAACAAAAACCAACCTGGAATCCCCATTGCCCAGAGTAGGAAGGCCAGTACGATTGCTTGGCCGGCGCTACACGTTGCCTTAGAAATCACATATGTGGAAATAGCCTCTGAGGAGTTTGATACGATAGTTTGGACGCTTCCATAGGAACTTGGGAAGGCAGCCTTGAATCTCCCGGGGAGGCTCTTCTCCTCCAGGATGATGAATATGACGAAAATTGCAACGGTGACCATGGTGGTCATGAATGAAGCCAGATCGGCAAGGATGTTTGTGGCAAAATCCTGGATGTTCTGTGGGTCGAGGACGTTCTCGATAGTCTCCTGGCTTGTGATCACGTCTTCCAAACCATAGAGGTTAGTCTCTCCAAGGTTCGTCCACTTCTCGTCGAATTTGTCAATCAGTCCGCCTTCCTTATTCATCTCGTCCTTAAATTGGTCGATATTCCGATACAACAGAATCGACACCCCGTAAGATACCAATGCACCGAATGCGAGTATAGCCCCATAAGCCAGCATTGGCATTCTAGAGACGATATCGAACCTCTCGATTAGGTACTGCTCGGGCGCCCTGATCAGGAAATAAATCAGTACTGCAATTGCCAGTGGCATGAGGATAGCCTTCAGATTGACCAGAACTAGGTACCCGACTAGGGTGATAATGCCGAAATTGGCTATCGTGGCGCTATTCGATCTCCGAACTGAGGAAATACGGCTCTCCATAATGAGCGGAGGGTGGATTAGCAATCAAGAGTTTCCCCGGACGTTATCGTGATATCGCTCGTCGATAAACCGCCAAGAAGTCCTCTGCATTGCCATCGAGAGTGAATCTTTCTAAGACCCTCTTCCTTCCCTCTCCACCTTTCTCAAGCAAGGAGTCCATAGAAGACGACTCATGACATATGGCCTCGGAAAGTGAATCTACTGAGCCTATTTCGAAAAGTCCTCCAACGCTTTCGTCCACCATCTCGGGCAATGGTCCATGGTCGACAGTCACTACTGGGGTACCAGAACTCATTGCCTCCAATGGTATCAGCCCCTGGCCCTCGTAGTATGACGGGTAAATCACCAGATCAGATGTCCTGTACATCTCGGAGATCTGCTCGAACCCCATCCCGGACTCTATTGTGACCCGATGGCTAATTCCCAATCTGGAAGCCAACCGGTTTAGCTTCCCTCGCAGAGAGCCGCGGCCGATTATCACAAGATGTGAATCGGTTGATTCAGCGGACATGGCGAAGGCTCGCAGAAGGAGCCCGTGACCCTTCCTAGCAGCCAGCCTACCCACGGCAAGTAACAGGATGGTTTCTGGTCCGAGTCCGTACTTTGACCTGATCTCGTTTTTCTTGTGGAAGTCTTCCTCG
>CAXEIX010000140.1:0-3221 GCA_963996605.1 uncultured Candidatus Poseidoniales archaeon
TGCGGCACGCGAATCCGCCTTGTACGGCTTGCCATCGCTCTCGGTCAGCCTAGCCACCTACTCGCATGAGGACTACTCGGACTCAATACGAGCAACTCTGGATGTGATCGCTGGCCTCTCCTCATTTGTGACAAATAAGCCAGAGAATCTACTGAGGCCACAGGGTTCCAAGAAGAAACCCTCACAGGGTCTCGGCTCCGAAGCCATACGATCTTGGTTTCTCCAGGGCAACCTGTTTCTGAATCTGAATGTCCCTGAGACCTGGGGTGGCTCCTTCCAGACAGTTCCACTTGGGGCTAGGTGGTATCACAATGCAACGGACATGATTCAAAAGGACTCAATCGGAATCGCCTTCGAGGTGGGTGCGGCCCGAATAGTGGACGAGGAGATAGAAATGACTGATTGCAATGCCATAATCTCCGGTGAGGCAGCATTAACCCCTCTAGCAAGCTGGCCCCAGAATCACCCTCTTGGAGTCCCTCAGTCAGTGATGGATGAATCAAACAAGATGGGCAAAGACGGGATGCCAGAGTGGTTCTAGCACCCATCGAGCAGATAGTGCAGAATAGCAATGCAAGAGTGTCCCTGGAGCCATCTATCGCCAAGCGAAAGAGAAACAGGTGCCATGAGCGATCGAGTGTCCTGTTCGGATAATGGCTTGTCATCGGAGATGATGAATCCCAAATCCACCGAAGTGGGGACAACAGAGAAATCACCACCATCAGCATCCAGGATGATGGGGCAAACGCCCTTAGATCCCCATTCTTCGATGGTCTGTTCAATATCTCCTCCGGAGTGCAAGATTCCGCTACTGTACTCCCTGAATTGACCTCTAGGGGGTATTGACTCCTTCATTATGGCCTTAATCTGTCCAGAGATTGACCTCTCGTCAGGCCTAACTCCGCCAAGCGAGGAACCGTTGAACCAAATCCTCCTGCTTGGTCCATCACCGCCCATCAGATGAAGCAGAACATGACTGTCTTCCCTAATCCCATGGGAAATGAAAAGTGCCGAATTTACCGCTCTAGCAAGTACGTCCATCCTCCCTCCAGAACCGGCAAGGTCGTTCAGGTTAAGAGATCCCGAACTTGGTGTCCTATGGCCAATGATGGCGAACCATCTTTCCATTTCTTCACCCCAGATCGAGATCGTCATCGATACCCATCATAGATTGCATTTGACGCCTCATCTTCCTGTCGCCCCTGAAGCCGCGCATCATCTTCTTGCTCCTATTCCACTGGGTAAGGAGCTCCTTGACCTCTCTCTCCTCGCAACCAGAACCACGTGCAATCCGCCTAATCCTGCTCGACTTGAGTAGCAATGGGTCATCCTTTTCCTCTTGCGTCATTGAATCCATCACAATTCGATACTTGTCTAGATTTGACTGCATCTGCCTCTTCTGTGCGACCCCCATGTTCCCCATGCCGCCGAACATCGTATCCGGCAGATGCGATAGTACCTTGTCTAGCGTCCCAATCTTGCTCATCATCTCCATCTGGGCATACATGTCTGTGAGGGTGAATCTGCCTGACATCAGCCTCTTGGTCAGGCGCATTGCTTCTTGCTCATCAAGATCCTCAGGGGCTAGATCGATTAGCCCCTTGATATCGCCCATTCCGAGCAGACGTGAAATGAATCTATCAGACTCGAATTTCTCTATATCCCCTATCTTCTCTCCCTCTCCAACGAAGACAATCGGCGCACCAGTCGTGGAAACCGCGCTTAGTGCGCCACCACCTCTAGCAGTGCCGTCTAACTTGGTCACTATTGTCCCAGTAACTCCAACTAGTTCGTGGAATGTTTCGGCCATTGGGCCAGCAGCTTGCCCAACCTGCGCATCAATAACTAGGAATCTCTCAGAGGCATTTGCAATACGAGCAATATCTAGCAACTCATCCTTTAGTTCCCCGTCAAGGCTGTCCCTCCCAGCAGTATCGATGATTACGATATCAGACGTTCCAACTTTCTTCAGACCATTTCTGACTATTTCCGACGCAACCTTGGATCCAGGCTCCCCGTATACTTCTACACCCGTATCTTCTAGCATCTGACTCAATTGCTCGAATGCACCGGGACGATGCACATCCGCCTCTATCACCGCTACCTTTGCACCATGGCTCCTCCTCCACCAATCTGCTAGTTTGGCAGTAGTCGTGGTTTTTCCCTGGCCATACAGTCCAACCATTAGTATCGTCTGATTATGGGGCTTTATTTCCCTCGGCAGACCAAGAATCCTCACTAGCTCTGAGTAAATCAGATTCATTGCATGGGTCTCTAGTTTAACCCCCGGACGCGGCTCTTCCTCGACCATCCCCCTTTCTACTCGTTCCGTTAGCTCCTTGGCCTGCCTGACATTGAAATCAGCCTCTAGAAGGGCCCTTCTGAGAGATTTGCTAAGATCCTTGACGGTCTCTTCGTCAATCTTCCTCTTGCCCTTCAGAAGGCCTATCGAACCGAGAACTCTTCGCTTGAAGCCCTCTAGCGCCATGAGTTTCGGCACCAATCGTGTGGTTTGAACATTGTCTGGTTAGCAAGGGTTTCGATAGACTCCTGATATCCGCTGTACTGAAAGGGAACCGGTCATTGGAGTGTATATGGCAGAAGCACCCATTGAGATGTGGGAGATGCAGATCGCCTTCGCAATCGGCCTACTTGGGGTATACATCGGCTGGCGCGGAACTATAGCAAAAATGACAGGATTCTATGACTTGTCCGGAGCCGTAAAGACGCTGCTGTACGGCATAATTTCGGGAGTCTTGGCAGCTTCTGCCATAGATGTCTTGATATTATCAGAAATCAGAAATGAGACACAGAACATCATCTCGATTAGTGCGATTGCACTGGTGATCGCTCTGGCCGAGTCTTCATTCACTCTATTCGTTCTAGGACGCTCTAGAACAGTCGGATTGAGGGCCTGTGCCCCATATGGGTGGACGCTGGGTTTGGGTTTTGGGGCAATGCGTTCCGCTCACATGAATGTTCGATTATTCGACCCAGTTGTGTGGGAGGGAACTGGCTTCAGCATGGTAAACATCGCATTGGCCTTTGCCCTAACCGTGATAACCTGCCTTGGCCATGCATCAATCACTACTTGGCAAGGCTCTAGAATCATTGAGAACAGTCGATTCCGACCAATAGTTTACGCTTCCATCGCACGTTCTGGCCTGATTCTTGCTACAGTTCTGACGGTTTTCTTCCCCCCCACACTCGCACTGGTCGCC
>CAXEIX010000141.1:0-3218 GCA_963996605.1 uncultured Candidatus Poseidoniales archaeon
TCCTCCTCGTCCTGGCGCTCCTGACTAGCTCCATCCTACTGCCGAGCCTAATCGTGGCTTACCACGAACTCTCCCACGCCCTAAGGGGGAAGATAGGGACTTGGCAGGACTACGGAGAGAGTGGTTCAATCGCCGACGCATCACCGGTTGACGCCGTTGTCTACGACTAGGCAATTAGGCGAGGGTGCAGGGAGTAAGCCCCTTTCTGTTCACCTTTCGGCTGGTCGCATTCAACTTTGCATCCTACCCGGTCCTGTCGATGCCCTGCGGACCTGCTTGGACTTGCTCCGGCGTGGTTGCCCGTTCCAGCCACGCTCAGGAAACCTCTCCCTTTCGGGTTCATCGTACCCCTGGCATGGTTCGTTTCTGCTGCAGAGCCGGCCCTCCCGGACCCCCGCCTTGTGACGAGACGCCTGCATCGCGGAGAGGGGACTTTCCTCAGTGTCTAACACTGTCAGCGACCCTCCTGCTCCCTCGTATGTGCGGCCGCACCATACCGAATGAACCCACCGGATGATTAGGGCAACCATCATGCACGTCCTACTTTTCGTCGTTGCATGGTAGGCGTAGAGCAGTTAAAGGAGAAATCGGGTATCGCTGCATGTCGTTTTGTCTCCGATGGAATGGCACTAGGGCTTGGCACCGGATCTACTGTCAGATACTCGATTATCGAGATTGCTAGGATGATCAAGGAGGATGGCATAGAAGTCGTCGGCGTTCCGACAAGCGAGGACACTAGACGACTCGCTGAGCACCTAGGAATCCCACTGCGTACCATCGACGAGGCAACGAACCTAGACCTGACAATCGATGGTGCTGATGAGTTCGACTCAAATTTCGACCTCATCAAGGGGGGCGGGGGTGCCTTGACCAGGGAGAAGGTCGTGGCAAAGGCCTCGAAGTCGATGGTAGTGGTTGCAGACGAAACCAAGCAGGTCAGCACCCTTGGGGAATTCGACCTCCCCATAGAGGTCGACTCAATACTGTGGGAAGAGGTCAGTGACGTAATATCCAGCATTTGCCCAGGAGAAGTCAGACTCAGAGGGGGCAACGAGGACCCCTACATCACGGACAATCAGGGATTCATCCTTGACTGCTCATTCGGTCCCACAATTTCCAATCCAGAATCCCTGGAGAGAGAGATCTCAGCGATATCTGGAGTAGTTGATGTTGGGCTTTTCGTAGGAATATGCGATGCTGTCGTAATGGCTTCCAGTGACGGCGTGGAAACTCTTGTCAAGCCCGGCGGCAGACTGTAGCCCTCCGTCGTGGTTAAAGAGGGGCCGCCAATCCCGAGCCGGGTCTGTAGCTTAGTCAGGTAGAGCACCCGGCTCTTAACCGGGCGGTCGCGGGTTCGAACCCCGTCAGACCCGCCAAATTCATCCTGTCCATAATCGAGGTTTCATAACTGTGGGCCAAGACGGCAGAACGGGCGCCACTATGGGGAAGAAGTACTGGATCGGAGATGTCAGGTCTGGTTCGCATGACGGTGAAAACGTTGAACTGAAGGGATGGGTCCACAGAACACGCGGCTCGAACAAGATACGTTTTCTCGTCGTGAGGGATTCCACTGGAACCGTACAATGCGTCGCTAAGAGGGATTTGGTCGGCGATGAGTGCTTCGAGGCACTCAAAAACGCCCTGATTGAATCTAGCGTGGTAATCAGGGGGGTGGTCGAGGCAACCGAAAGGGAGCACGGCCATGAGTTGCAAGTAACCGAAGCCGAGATCATCGGCCCAGTGAATCCTGACCGACCCTTCCCGATTACAGAGTCAGCGATGGATGAAGCTGATGGCGGCGAGACGGAGTTCCTATTGGATAACCGGCACCTGTACCTTCGGACGAGCCGAATGACGACCATGCTGAAGATCAGAAGCTCGGTCTTCGGTGCAATCCACTCCTACTTCCGTGACCGGGACTTCATCGAGTACCAGGCGCCTAACTTCGTCGCAGGGGCGGTCGAGGGTGGCAGCACCCTATTCGAGGTCCCCTACTTCGGAAAGAAGGCGTACCTGACTCAGTCTTGGCAGCTCTACGCCGAGGCTGCCATGCCCGCACTCGAGAGACTTTACACGATGGCTCCGTCGTTTCGTGCAGAGAAGAGCAGGACGAGGAGACACCTCACGGAGTTCTGGCACGCTGAGATGGAGATCGCATGGGCGTCAAATGACGATGTCATGCAGCACGGAGAGGGAGTCGTGCGTAACATCGCGCGGAATCTGCTAGAAGAGAGGTCGGAAGAGCTTGAGAGCCTGGGGAGAGACATATCCCTGGTGGAGAGGTACGCCGAGAGCGAGTATCCCAGGATACGCTACGACGAGGCCGTGGAGATACTCCAGGGAAAGGGGGTCGAGATAGAATGGGGGCAGGACCTGGATTACTCCAAGGAGAAGGTGCTGACTGCAGACTTCGAGGTCCCGCACTTCCTAACCCACTACCCCAGAGTCGCCAAGCCATTCTACCATCGTCCCGATCCTGATGACTCGAAGTACGTGCTATGCCATGATCTACTAGCTCCCGAGGGATATGGCGAGATCATCGGAGGCGGCGAGAGGACGTGGTCGGAGGACGAAATACTGGAGAGGATAGACGAGGAGGGCACTCCGAGAGATCCATACGAGTTCTACATCGACATCAGGAGGTATGGAGGCGTTCCTCACGGCGGATTCGGACTAGGCGTGGACAGAGTATGCACTTGGCTCGCTGGAGCCGACCACATCAGAGAAGCCATCCCATTCCCCAGAGACAGCAGAAGGGTCACACCATAGGGTATCAACATGGACGCAGAGAATACAAGGCCACTGGCTAAGATAGTCGCAGCATCCGCACTCACGGCTAGCCTCTGCTGCCTCCCCTCGGTCATCTGGGTACTGTTCGCAGGCTCCTCGGCCATTGTCGCCGCAGACCAGCTCTCAAACGACCTCTACTACTCCTGGGTGAGATTCGCTTTGTATGGGGTCTCTTTCTGCATGGTCGCATTTGGACTAGTGCTGTACTTCCGCAATCTGGGCGTATGTACCCTCGACGACGCGAAGAGGGAGAGGAGGAGGGTGGTGAACACTTCCCTAGCAGTCTTCACAGCATCCGTGTTGGCTTACCTGGTGTGGAACTTTGTAATTCTTGAGTTAATCGGATTGGCTATTGGCCTGCCCTGGGAAGACTCGGCATTCTGGAACTAGAGCTTCGCGGAAAGAATGCCTCCTACGTAGGCCTCCCT
>CAXEIX010000142.1:0-3211 GCA_963996605.1 uncultured Candidatus Poseidoniales archaeon
AGCCGGGGTTGGGGCAGGAGTCGCTTCTACCGACTCGCCGCCGCCATCCGATACTCCTCCCTCACTTGCCGATACTTCCTCCTCAGTGTTGATCTCGAGAAGAGTTGTTCCAACAGCAATCATATCTCCTACCCCGCCGCTTAGAGAACTGATTACTCCGCTTCTAGGGGACGGAATTGTCACCGTTGCCTTATCAGTCATCACATCGACAAGTGGATCGTCCTCGGAGACCGAATCGCCAACTGAGACGTGCCATTGGACAACTTCTCCTTCAACCACCCCTTCTCCGATATCGGGCAACTTAAACACGAAATTTCCCATCTCAGTCCCCCTGTGTTTTCACTATCGCCGCTGCGATTCTAGTTGGCCCGGGCATGTATTCCCATTCAGTAGTATGGGGGAACGGTGTATCCCACCCAGTCACCCTCTCAATAGGCGTCTCAAGGTGATAGAAGCACCTCTCCTGTATAGAAGCCACCATTTCCGCACCGAATCCACTAGTTTTAGGGGCCTCATGGACAATCACACACCTCCCGGTCTTCTCGATCGAACCCACGACTACCTCCTTGTCCCAGGGAACAAGAGTCTGCAGGTCAATTAGATCACATGATACCCCACTGTCACTAATTGCTTGCTCACAAACATGAACCATAGCACCCCAGGAAATTACCGTGCAATCGCTTCCTTGTTGTGCTAATCTCGCCTCACCAAGGGGGATTCTGTAGTGACTCTCGGGAACTTCTGCCTCTGGATGTTCGGCCCATGTTGGTACGCTGTGTGGGTCTCCATAGAAAGGCCCTCGATAACACCTCTTTGGCTCGAAGAAAACTACAGGATCATTGCTCTCAATAGCGCTAATTAGCAGACCCTTGGCATTGTATGGTGTTGAGCAGTAAACTACCTTGAGCCCTGGGGTATGTGTGAATTGGGACTCAGGGGATTGTGAATGGTGGTGCCCGCCTCTAATCCCACCGCCTGCCGGAGTTCTTAGCGTAACAGGGGACCAGAACTCGCCTCCAGACCTGTGCCTCACCTTTGCCATCTCGTTCACAATCTGATCATAAGCGGGGAAGATATAGTCGGCAAACTGAATTTCAACTACTGGCCTGAGGCCATTTAATCCCATTCCAAAAGCAGTTGCAGCGATGCCACCTTCCGAAAGCGGTGTGTCGAAAACACGATGATTTCCATGCTTTTCTTGTAACCCATCAGTCGTTCTGAATACCCCTCCAAAGTAACCAACGTCTTCTCCGAATATGATTACATCTGGATCGCTATCTAACATATTGTCGAGAGCGCTGTTCAATGATTGAATCATATTCATATTTGCCATTATCATTCCCTCATCATCTCGTCATGCTGCTCCCTAAGGTGCCAAGGCATTTCTTCGTAAACCTCTGTGAAAATGGTGTCCGCAGAGGGATATGGGCCATTGGCTAGATCTCCGAATTTCACGGCTTCCTTGTACGCATCAACCACCTCTCCGTCAATCCTCTCCTCCAGCTCTTTGTGCTGATCCAAGCTCCACTCTCCCAATTTAATCAGGTGCTCCTTCAACCGATCTACAGGGTCGCCACCGGGCCACTTGGTATGCTCGTTCTTGGGCCTATATCTGCTGGGGTCGTCGCTGCTGCTGTGCGCCCCAGTCCTGTAAGTAAGGACCTCTACGTGTGTCGCTCCAGAGCCTGCCGCAGCCCTCTCTCGTGCCCACTTGGTAACAGAATATAGTGCAAGGAAATCATTTCCATCTACTCTGATGGAGGCAAGTCCGAAGGGAATCCCTCTAGATGCGAAACTCCCTGTTCCGGTAGCGAAGTTAGCATGAGTAGATATTGCCCATTGGTTATTCACCAAGTTCAGTATTACGGGAGCGTTGAACACACTAGCGAAGTTCAGCGCATAGTGGTAATCCCCCTCAGCACTCGCCCCATCGCCTATCCAGGTAATCGTCACTTCATCAAGTCCCTTGTAACTCGATGCAAGGGAGACTCCTACGGCCTGGCTGAACTGAGTCCCAACAGGGCTGGAAATAGAGATGAAACGCCCCTCTCTATACGAATAGTGTACTGGCATCTGCCTGCCCTTGATATTGTCTTCTTCGTTTCCAATGCAGTGGCAAATCATGCTCACCATATCCCTACCTCTAACGAATTGCGCACCTGGCTGCCTGTAAGATGGAAAAATCCAATCTTGATCTTCCAATGCCATAGTTTGGGCAATAGCAATTGCCTCCTCGCCTAATGAACGCATGTAGAATGAAAGCAGACCGGTCCTCTGCATTTTCATCATTCTATCATCGAAGATCCTCAACCTGACCATATGCTCAAGGCCTGTTAGAAGTTGTTCCGCAGTGAGTCCCGGGTCCCATTCCCCGGAGGCATTACCATCGTCATCAAGCACCCTAACTAGGCCATTAGCTAGCTCCGCTGTATCTTGAAAATGACAATTTTTGGGATCAGGCATTGGGAAATCCCCTGGTTTCCATGGCCAGTTCTCGAAACTCGCTTCCTCACCCGGTCTGAATGGGGCGTCAGGAACGTGGATTTTCCCGTCAGTGTCCCTAGGTGCCATGCCTCATCCCTCCGCTTATCATGAATTATCAACCTGTACAACAACCAATCTCTTCTGTGTCTGGACGTGGCTAACCGCTGAACCAGTTGAGTCTCGAGTAACCACAGGCTCACCGCCCATTGCCTCCTCCCAAAGAAGGCCAGCCCTATAGCTCGACCTAACGAGAGGTCCGCTGGCCACTGCACCGAAACCAAGGTCTCTGGCTAGGCGATCCCAGTCTGCAAAAATACCTGGTTCAGGAAATCTGTCTACAGGAAGGTGCCTGTAGCTCGGCTGTAGATACTGCCCCAGAGTGATCATATCGACCCCAGCCTCGCGAATCATCCTCATCGCCTCTTCTACCTCTTCATCCGATTCTCCTAGTCCGACCATTAAACTAGTCTTCGTAAGTACATCGGGCCGGGCCTCCTTAGCCTTCCTTAGAATTTCTAGGGATTGCCCGAAGGAGGCCCTAGGGTCGCGAACTATTCTGTCTAGACGCGGCACGCACTCGACATTGTGCGCGAAAACCCTCAGAGGCAACCCATCCAGCATTTGCTCAAGAGCCTCCAGATTCCCATCTAGATCCGAACAAAGCAATTCCAATCCAACACCGGGATTCTTGTTTCTGCTGTGACCGGAACAAACCACGCCTCCACGT
>CAXEIX010000143.1:0-3210 GCA_963996605.1 uncultured Candidatus Poseidoniales archaeon
GCCAAGGACGAGTTAGTTTCCAACTGCAACGAGGTCGACCCTATACTGGTAAAGTTTGGAGGCGGGTGCAGGGATCTTTCTGCTAGGGTGATTGAGACTGGCTCAGGGCCAATGGTGATCGTCCACATCCACGTTGATTGCCGGGATGCAATGGGCGCCAATGCTGTAAACACGATGGCTGAAACAATCGCTCCGAGGGTGGAGGAGATCTCCGGCGGGACTGTTATTCTCAGGATTATCAGCAACTTGGCCGTTCTTCGTCTCGCGAGGGTTAGTGCTGTTTTCACCCCGGAGGAGATGTCGGACGGGGGCCAGGATCCCAAGCAGGGCTCTGAGGTGATTGAAGGGGTCATTCAGGCATACCATTTCGCTGAGGCGGACCCATTCAGGGCCACGACCCACAATAAGGGGATAATGAACGCAATATCGGCTGTGGCTCTGGCCTGTGGGCAGGATTGGAGGGCCATCGAGTCCGGAGCCCACAGCTATGCCTCCCACGAGAGGACGTATGGCTCACTCACCACCTGGTCGAAGGACGATGACGGGAATCTGGTGGGATCGATAGAGCTCCCGATGGCCGTGGGCCTGGTTGGCGGTGCGGTTAGGGTCCATCCTGCCGCACAGGCGAATGTAGCCCTACTAGGGGTCGGGAGCGCCGACGAGCTGGCGAAGGTCATGGCGGCATCGGGACTGGCTCAGAACCTAGGTGCGCTACGTGCCCTAGCCACTGTGGGAATCCAAGCGGGCCACATGAAGCTGCATGTCAGGAACATGGCAGTAACCGCTGGGGCAGAGGGCGGAGAGGTCGACAGGGTGGCATCCATGCTAAGGGAAAGGGGTGGCAGGATCACCCAAGCCTCGGTGATCGGGGCACTGGAAGAGATTCGTTCTGAGTGAGCTCAGGCCAGTCCTCGGTTCCTAGCGTCTTCTGCAGCCGCATCCGCCCTTCCGGCGTCGACATCGACATACCTCATCAGAACGGTTCCGATGAATATGATGATGGATATCGAGAAGATCCCCACCCTGCTATCGAATGCCACCGTCATTATTCCGTAGATCAATGGTCCTAGTAGTGCTGCCACCTTGCCGAAGAAGCCGAAGAAGCCGAAGAATTCGGCACTCCTGGTCTCGGGGACCATCTGTCCGAACATGCTTCTTGCCAGTCCCTGCGACCCGCCCAGAAGTGTGCCCATGGCGCATCCGAGAAGTAGGAATTGCATCCCGACTGTAAGTCCGAGTGGCTCCCAAACACTGCTTCTTACTGCCTCTGGGATGGCGTCAAGGACCCCGTCCCCCAGGTTTGTAGGGTGGTCGACACCGACTGATTCTCCAACGTCCAATACGCTAATTGAGAATCTAGTGTCGTCGAACGATGATATCATTGCATCCATGACATTCTGATCCACTGCACCAAGGTTGAGTGTCAATGAGAGGCCATCATCATCAAATCCGGCCCACTTGTAAATCGCTTCAGAGGAGCTGTAATCCTCGTCTTCCTGGACTATTCCAACGCCCAACAAATATTCTGCAGCCCATATTTGTTCTTCTCCACCCTCTACAACTGCTATTGGTGTGCCCTCGAGGTTGTCATGTGGCGTGAAATGCCACTCCCCTTCGATTTCCTCTATCTGGACTTGGAAATCAGAATGCTCAGAGTACTCCAGAGGAGCGAATGAAAGAGCTGCGAAGCAAAGTACAACCCAGCCAACCAGTGATGCGGTGAGAGCGTTCTTCGTACCCCACTTCTTTGCTAGACGAGTGAATCCGATGGCACTTGGCCATGCAACAAACTGGATTGCGACGATCGTAATGATCAGGTCCACTGTGGTTATTCCCAACACGGTACTGCCAAAGACACCGCCCAGTGCGGTAACGGTGTTGATGCCGTCGATGAAGAAGAAGTAGGCAAGCATGTAGATGAACAGGGTCCTGAACTTGTCCACCTCTCCTAGGGTCTTCTTAATCTCGGAAATCGCTAATTTCGCCGAATCTTTGATCCCCAGAGATTCCATTTCATTCTCAATTGGGGGCTCAGGTACCCACTTGAAGGTGAAAAGAGCGAAGCAGAACCACCAAACCCCAGATGAAGCCATGCAGAATGGGATTACCCAGTCCCCTTCTAGCGACATGACCATACCTAGGTGAACGACAAGTAGCAAACCTCCTCCCAGATACCCATAGGCGAAGGCAAGGTTGGAAATTCTATCCATCTCATCATCGGTCCCCATATGTGGGAGAAGAGCGTTGTAGAACACCCCTGCCCCATTCAGACCGATATTTGCCAGAACAAAGAATACCATCAGCCAGATCCATTCTGAATTCTCGAACATTGGCGCCAGAGCGAGCATTATTGTTGCACCGGCCCCCAGGTAAGTCAGATTCCGCAACCACCACATCTTGATCCTTCGACGGTCGGCTATTACGCCCAGGGATGGGCTGACAATTGCAACCAGAAGAGCTGCTGCAGTGACTGAGAACGACCAAATTGCATCTCCCGTCATTTCAATCGAACCGATAGTGGTCGTAAGTCCGTTAGCCTTCAGGAACAGATATGCGAACCATGCCGGCAGGATTGCTACAGTTACGCTGGTCTCAAATGCTGATTTTCCCCAATCGAAAAGGGCGTATCCTCTAACTGCTTGTGGGTCTGATGCTCGGTCTAACTCAACGGTCTCTGACATGTCTATCATGACGAGGCGCGCGTGACAGAGTATCAGTGTTGTCCCGGATACTCGGTAACTTCCAGTACACTTGGATTACTATGAAAAAAACGAAAGAAGGGCCCCTGCATTCTTGGACTGGTTGCCCCTCGGAAGGACGATGGGGGAATGGAAGCAACCCGAGGAGAATTCCATCGAGGCACTCCAGCATGGAATTCTGTTTGGCGATGGGGTAGAATTCGACATCAGAGTCGACGGTGATGGGGAGCTGGTCATCTACCATGACGAGTTCGCCCCTGGAGAAAGCCCAATCATGGAGAGGTGCGTTGAAAGGCTTCCAACTGACTACCTCAAATCGACGGGGATACCAACTCTGAGCGACCTATTGTCCAATCGTGAGTTCACTGAGGCGTGGCAATCGGGAGGAAAGACTGTCGACATCGAGATCAAGCTCCCGCATCCCTCGACAAAAATAGGCACAATGGACTACATGGGCACGATAATGGGGAAATTGGAAGCGGCCCTGGAACCTCTGGATCTGCCAGCTAGG
>CAXEIX010000144.1:0-3205 GCA_963996605.1 uncultured Candidatus Poseidoniales archaeon
AGTGGGAAGACTCGGAAGAGCTCGAGGAGGTGACTTACTGGTGGTCTCACGGGCCACAGGCCGAGGTGAGGGTAGGCCTGCCATTCGAGGACGCAAGAGACGGCCTTCTACTGGGGGTTTGGAGGCACGATGCTTCCTCATCCGGGCTCGACCCCGTCCGGATAGAGGTCGACTGGACGTCATTCGGACTAGCCGAGGACGAATGGATTTCAGTGAGCGACTCCATCCAGATAGATGCAGGAACGCAGTTAGCAGCCCCAGTTTCCGTTTCAGTACCCGCTGACGCTACTCCAGGCCTCCACCAGCATGGCATCATGGTGGAGTCAGAGACGGACATAGAGAACTCATCGAGATATTGGACACTCCCCATCGTAACAAATGTCCCATGGGACGGACCATTCACTCTGCTTCCGAAGCCTCTGGATGGAAACCCAGACAACCAGACACTTTACTCCGAGTCATGGATAAGTGGGGCTATGCGATGGGGATGGAGGCCTGAAAGCGGAGACTGGAGGTTCCTAACCGTCGATTGGCCAGAGGAGCTTGATGATGATGGAGCCATCATCCTGGATGTCGATTGGGATGATAACCCATTCACAGACATAGACGTCCTTTGGCTGACCGAGACTCCTCACGAGTATACCGACGAAGACCCAGAAGCATATGGCCCAAGCACATTCTTCATCGAAGAAAGATCAGTGAACAACCATGCAACCAGCGGTCAGCACAACTGGGGGACCTATACCGGCACTTCCAGAGAGACGTTTGCAGTTCCAGCAACGCCGGGAATCCACCAGATGGTGCTGCATACTGCATTACATGGGGTCGAGACGAATGACAACCCGCTAAACATCTCAGTCGGCTACATCTCGGCTGAGTCGTCAGGATTCAGCAGGACTGTCTCCGACTGGTCAGAATCTGAGGGCAATGACAGCGCTCTGGTAGTATCGACAATGCCACTGCCCGCCGAGTCTGTTTCAGCACAGGGATGGGTACGGCCGATTAGCCTCGATAACCAGTCAGCCTTCCAGGACGAGCCCAACGACAAGATGACTGCATCTTGGTGGCACAACTTCTCGATCGAGGAGGCAACCGAGCTAAGCATAACCATGGACTCGTATGACAGTAGCGACTTGGACCTCTTCCTCTTCCGAGATGATGACGGAGACGGCGTCTTCTCGTCTGGGGAGGAGGTGACAAGGTCGTGGGGCGGGACATCATCGGAGTCCATCTCGCAGGCCAACCCGCAGGATGGCCGTTATGGCGTGGCCGTGCACGGCTGGTCAGTGGACGGCGAGTCGTCAAGCTTCTGGATCGACATAGAGGTGGTCGCAGGGTCGTCACTGGATGTGACATCATTCCACAACCTGAACGAATCCAGCATTGCGAGCATCTGGCCAACTGGATCAGAGTCCCTCGGAGGGATGGCCCCACAGGGCGCACTAGAGCTGAACCTAAGCTTCCAGAGGCCTCCCGAAGAGGGAAACTGGACGGGCTTCATCGACATAGTTCTGGAAGGTGGTGCGATGATCAGACTCCCATACGAATACGAGCTAATCGAACTAGACCCAGAGATATCATTCACGACTCCCGTGAACCAAACAGAGGCCAATACGCAGATTCCGATCAATCTCCATGCCATCGACATAGGGGGCGGCTTCAACGTATCCGAACTATCATGGACATGGCCCGAGAACAACACGACATTCCCAGCTGACTCGGTGTGGGGCCTGTCAACCAACGGCACCCTACTCGAACTAACGCACGTTTGGAATGGCACAGAGAATGATACCGCAACCCCACAATTGAGGGAGGCATGGGTAAACGCGACGCTACCAGCAACTGAGCAGTGGTTCCATTTCCAAGCCACGGTTTCAGATGCCTCCGGACGTCACGCAGAATCCCACATCGCGGTCTCCTACGATGCGACCTCCCCTATTCTGGCAGTCCACGGAGTCCCATGGATTTCCCAGTCCCCGACCCTGGAATTCCAGATTCAAACAGAGCCAGGGGCACTCTTGGTAATGGATGGCGAAGCCATACCCACGAACTCTACCGGTTTCGCGAATATTACCACGGTTCTGGAGGTTTCTTCCTCGGGCCTACACGAAGAATCAGGCCATCAGTACTTCTTCTACCACAATAGCGGTCAAAACGAATTCTCGATAACATCGACAGATAGCGCGGGCAACTCGGCAAACACATCCTTCCAAGTCGTCCATGACCCAGACCCGCCATCGGATGTATCCCTGATCTCACTGATCGACCAAGCTTCCTACTCCTACGACTCAGATGACCTTCAACACCCGATTAACATCACAAGCGGGGAACTGATCCTTGAGATCCCTGCAGATGCAATGGAGTGGTGCGTTTTCATCCTATATTTCTCATGGGTGCAGACATCCGATTGCACCCAGGAGGAAGAACTACCGCCGGTACTCAACGAAAGCACGGGTTTCCCCATTCCCGGGAATTCCCAATACCCATCCACCAGTACAGTCTCCGTTCCGCTCGATCTAGAAGGCCTGGGAGAGGGAGAAATTGGAATCACTATCACACTGGAGGATTGGGCGGGGAATGCCTATCAGAACAACTGGTCCCTTGTGATGGACTCGACACCACCGGAGGTATCGTGGGCACTATCGCCGTCTAATGGGGAATCCCTAGGGAATCACTTCCAGAACCTGTCTTGGTGGTCATCAGAGGACGTCTCTCTGTCGATCTCTGTCAACGGGGAAGGTCTTCCCACACAATTTGGCTCAGAGGGCGTCCAACCCATCATCCTCAACGCCACCGGGGAACAAAGCTTCTGCATCCACGCAACTGACAGGACCATAGAGCAGGAGAATCGCAACTCATTCCATGAGTGCAGGGTTCTAGAACTCCCCGAGAGCACCTACGATACCGCAATTTCGGGCGATAGCCAACCCCTAGTCTCCCTCGACAGTGTGGAGATACTACTAGACAGGCACCATTCGCAAGAGGTTCGATGGACCAGCCTGACAACGGGTGAAACAGGCGTCATCGGCCCCGGTGAAGGGACATCCCTCCTGTCACTCGATCTAGTCGAAGGCACCAACGACTTCGTCATCGAGATTGACTCCCTCGATAGCACAGACTCGTACTCCGTTTCCATAGACCGAGACTCAACGCCCCCTGCACTGGAATTCAAGGAAGAGGCATATCAGGGTTCGACCCTAACGAC
>CAXEIX010000145.1:0-3202 GCA_963996605.1 uncultured Candidatus Poseidoniales archaeon
GAATCTGCAATTCAGATGTCTCAAAGTACTCTTCCTTGCTAGAGAGGCCACGGAGCGTCCCCTTCCTTATCCGCTCCAATGCAATTTCTGGATCGCAATCTACCCAGATACAAAGATCCGGTATTAATGCCGCCGAATTCATCTGAGCAGTCCTCTCTAGGCCAATTCCACCTACGATTCCCTGGTATACAAGAGAAGAGTGGATATTTCTCCCACTTACTACTGCCCTCCCTTCTTGAAGCCGAGGGAGAATCCACCCATGAGAGTGATCCAATCGATCTGCTGCGAAGAGTCCGGCCTCCTGGTTCGGAGTTAGCGTCTGCCTCCTCACTGAATCTATTGCCAGCCTTCCCAATGCGTGATCCCTACGGGGTTCTGCTGTTGCCTCTACAGATTTGAAGCAGAACTCAGATTGAAGGACCTCGTGAACAATCTGTGTTGCTAGGCCCTTTCCACTGCCATCGCCGCCTTCAATTGAGAACAGATACATGAGACTCTCCTGTGCCTAATGGCGGCTACCAGAAAACTGTTGCTTAGACAATGTCACTAGGCCCATACCAATCAGAATTAGCAGAGGTCCGATGAAAATCATCCCCCTGCTCCAGAGCCCTAGGAAGGAAAGCCACCAAGATCTTCTGTAGCTATTACCTCGATAAGCCTCGACTCCGCCATATACTCCCAGTAGTCCGAGAAGAACGGTCATCAAGGCAATAGCAGTGGCGATGGAAACCGAATTAGATTGGTAACTCTCACCACGTCTGTCGATTACATTCTCGCCATTTCCCTCTGACATGGTGATAACTATCTGGGCTTCGTCACCTGGAACGAAAAACAACTTTGTCGTATTGTTGCCACTGTGCGTAAACGATAGTAGAGCAGGTTCCCTACGAACTTCAAGAACGGTGAATCTGCCGTCTGAGTCGGTGAATGTCTCCTTTCCGGTAGTTGCACCCTCTATGGAGAGAAGCCTGACCCTAACTCCCTCAACTGGTTCCCCGCCCGAATCGTTCCCGGTCCTTGCAGAGATTACAATGCCAGATACGTCAGAATACTCCTCGGTCGAGTCTAGCGTATCTGAGAGAATCTCATCTGGATTTCCAGATACTAGCAGGATCCCTAACTGCACTCCGAGAAGACTGCCGATGATGATCAAAATTGCTCCTGCAATCCTCGTTGATGGCTCTTCGGAAATGTCTTCCATGAAGTACTCAAGATCGATACCCCCCTCGAAGTCTTCGTCGGCCATGTATCTCCCTAACGATGGGAGTCCTTGAAGTTGGGCGTTTCCGGATCTTTCTTCCTGTGGATTATTAGAAAAACGAAGATTGTCGATGTGACAGTGACGACGAATGCCACCACAGATGTGGAAACTTGGTAATTATTATCGATACTCAAATTTTCATCTGGAATAGTGAAATTCACCAAATACATTTGCGTCCAATTCTTCCCTGTGATCCAGAAACTACCCGAGATATGATCGAATGCGATTCCATTCAATACCTCTTCTGGGCTATTTCCTTGAATGGAAGTCAAAGACAAAGGGGATGAGAAGAAGTCCACCTCTCCTGAAGTAGCCGAGATGCTCAGGATTGTCTCCTCCATCCAAATGTTTGCATATATTTTATCGCCTACACATTCCAACTCATTAAGATTTGAAACGGGGACTCCGTCCCAAGTGACCATGGTTGTGAATTCTATCTCAAAGCTATCTGGATCTCTGAATGATAGTTCTGATGTACCATTGGATGTCACAATATGCTCACCATTGTAGCATATTCCCCACCCCTCGCCTTCGAAACTGAAATTTCCAATTATGCTAAAATTTGAGATGTCAAATTCCAATGCCACTCCTGCTCTCCAAGTCAGCATTATTATCGTCTGGTCCTTTACCGTAATCCCTTCTCCAAAGTAAGAGTCATCTATCTTAGTCTGTCTAATTATCTCTCCATTTTGCGTATCAATCTCACTGATTCTCGAATGCCCATAAAGACCCGAGCTCTCGAAAATTGAGCTTCCCTGCAGTTCGAGACCTTGTGTGAATGAAGATTGATCGTGAGGTAGTGTTCGCAAAATCTCAACTTCCCTCTCTTCTGCATTTTGATTGCTTCCATCTGCCATTGATGTATGCGAGAGTAGTATTATGAGCACTGCGATGGGAACGATTGATGGCCCCGTCCCCCTGCCCATGTACGAACGATGCTCCATCGATGTTAAAATACGTCCTCGAGCAGTTTGGAGCAAATTGGTAAACAAGGTGCTAATGATGGATAGTGGTTCCGAAATCGATTCTACTAGGGCTGCTGTTCTGGCAGTAGTTTCCCTACTAGTGATTTTCATGGCCCCTATGTTTTCCTCAGAGGGATTAGCAAGCACGGGTGGGCAGCCAAGAAGCTGCCTGAATACTTGGTCGGTGGATGACACAGACAACATGACTACTAATGATGGGACCTTTGCTGTCACTGTGGAGAAAATCTCCACCAATGCAGCTATTTTCGTCGAAGACGGGCAGATTGTATCTTCTACAGTCCTAAATGACATTGTGTCTAACTGGGAATCCATCATTTTCCCCTCTACTACCAACTACTTCGGTAACCCTCCAGATATTGATGACAATTGCCAGATTGAAATAGCCATCCTGTCCATAGATGGGCCTGGTGGTGAAGAGGGGTATTTTGAATCGGGTGTTTCGTCTATTCGTGAGGCATTGTTTCTGGATATCGATGATCTATCGGAAAGGAATAGATTGATGGCTCATGAGTTTGGACAATTGATTCATCACGACAATGATCCCTTCGAGTACATATGGATTGATGAAGGACTTGCTGGCCTTTCTGAGTTTATTAATTTCGGAGGGTCAGCAGAGCTAGAGGAGGAAGCAAACTCGTGGGCTCTGAACTCAAGTACAAGTTTGAGATGGTGGGACGGAAGAGTTTCTGATGTTGGTTCGAGTTTCCTATTCTCGGCATATCTGGCAGACAAACTAGGCGGGCCTGCAGCAATCAGACAAATGGTATCCAACCCCTCACTAGGAGGAAATGGTGTCGAGAATCTAGCCAGGAACCCGGGGCCGGGCTCTACCCCAGTAGGGACTTCGATGAGTGAGATATTTGCTAACTTCAGTGCTGCATTGACTTTGGATAGCGCACAAGGCGCATTTGGCTTCTCCGAAATTGACTTGATAGATGATTGCTCGACCGGGGGA
>CAXEIX010000146.1:0-3183 GCA_963996605.1 uncultured Candidatus Poseidoniales archaeon
AGGAGCCTGTCCAAGACGGGATACAGGAAGCCAAAGGGGGACGACTCAAGCATGAGGAAGAACAGGAAGTACCGATCCCCAATGGCACGCGTAGGCTATGGCAAGGTCGCGGCCGCCAGAGGGCTACACCCGTCCGGATTCGAGGAGATCCTCGTCCACAAGGCAGACCAACTAGACGGTATCGACCCAGAGAAGCAAGCCGTGAGAATAGGATCCAGCGTAGGAAACAGGAAGAGGTCACGAATCCACGAAAGGGCGGACGAGTTGGGACTGAGGGTCCTGAACCGCCGCCAGATAGACAAGAGGGGTGATCTCTGATGTTCCTGTCAAACCAGAAGAGGATGGCAGCCGAGATACTGTCTAGGAAGGAGGGCAAGACCGTGGGGATCCACAGGATATGGGTCAACCCAGACTACCTCAGCGAAGTCGCCGATGCAGTCCAGAGGAACGATGTCAGGCTCCTCATAGAGGATGGCATAATCAAGGCCAAGCCAATCAAGGGGACGAGCCGCTCAAGGGCTCGAAAGTCCGCATTCCAGAAGTCCAAGGGCAGGAGGAAGGGCCACGGGTCAAGAAGCGGTAGCGCGAACTCCCGTAGCCCCCGAAAGCATCGTTGGATGTCCAAGATTAGGGCCCAGAGAAGAGTCCTCAAGGAACTCAGGGGCGAGAGCAAGATCACCCCCTCCCAATACCGTTACTTCTACCGAAAGGCGAAGGGCGGGTCATACCGTTCCACATCTCATCTGAGGAGCAACATAGAACTGGATGGGATTTCACTGGGAGGTGATGAGTGATGGCAAAGGGAAGAAACCAGAGACTTAGATTCAAGAGAAGGAGAAACGCTGAGACTGACTACTATCGAAGATCGAGGATGCTCCGAGGTGGCGTTCCCCGAGCAGTGGTCCGCATATCGAACACCCAAGTAACCTGTCAACTAGTGGCCTACGAGCCAGAAGGCGACAGAGTTCTGGAGTCAATCACTGGGAAGTCCCTGGTAGACTCTCACAAGTGGCCCTCAGACGCGTCAAGAAAGTCAGTCCCCGCATGCTACCTAGCCGGATTCGCGATGGCCACCTCGGCAGTATCGAGCGGCCACTCGCAGGCCATAATGGACATAGGACTGGCAGCCTCATCATCCGGAAACAGAGCCTATGCAGCTCTCAAGGGGATGGTCGATGCAGGCATGGAAATCCCACACTCAGAGGAGGTCCTTCCATCAGAGGAAAGAATCAACGGCGAGCATATCGGAGAAGGCATCGCCAAGGCAGTTGCCACGACCAAGAAGTCCATAGGGGGTGGAAAGTGATGGCCGAGGAATCCAGTGCTGAAGAGAATAGCGCACCAATCGCACCTGGCCTAGCAATGGCACTCGCACCCGTGGAGGAAGACGCACCCAGAAGGCGCGGCCCCGATCCGCTAGCTGCCCTAAGGAACTGGACCCCTAGGACTAGGCTTGGACGAATGGTCATGAACGGGGAGATACTCACCTTCGAGGAAGCACTTGCAACAGGATTCCCAGTCAGAGAGGCGGAGATAGTCGATGCACTACTGCCAGAGATGGAGGACGATGTCCTTAGCGTAAACATGATCCAGAGGATGACTGACTCCGGTCGGCGAGTTAGGTTCAACGTTCTCTGCGCCGTTGGGAACGGGGACGGTTACGTGGGACTATCCATTTGCAAGGGCAAGGAGGTAGCCAGCACAATCCAGAAGGCGATAACGCAGGCAAAACTCAACCTAATACCAGTATTCAGGGGCAACGGCTCTTGGGAATCTGCCGAGGGCCCTGGAAATAGCATCCCATTCAAGGCAAAGGGACGCTCGGGGTCGACCAGAGTGACCCTGCTCCCAGCCCCATCAGGAAAGGGCCTGGTCATCGGGGACTACGGAAGGAGGGTCCTGAAACTAGCCGGCGTGGAAGACGTCTGGTCACGATCCTCCGGGCAGACCAGGTCGACGATCAACTTCGCTAAGGCCACATTCAACGCATTGGAGGTTCTCGGACGAGCGAAGGTCAACGACCAGGTCAGAGAGAAGCTTCACATCACCATAGGGAGGAGAAACGCATGACATACCTGGTAATCAGAGCCCGTAGCGACCGTGGGGTCACAAAGAAGATCCGAGACACAATGACGATGCTTAACCTGACTCGCGTCAATCACGCTGTCCTAGTCCCAAAGACCGATTCCTACGATGGAATGCTGCAGAAGGTAAAGGACTACGTCACATGGGGTGAGGTAGATGCAGATACGATTAGCACCCTGATCAATGAGAGGGGGAGGATGTCCGGGAACCACCAAGTCACTGACTCAGTGGTCAAGTCCGCTAGCGAGCACTCAACAATCAAGTCCCTGTCAAAGGCCATTGCCTCAGGAGAAGCCACCACCAAGGACGTTGAGGGGATGAAGCCAGTTTTCAGGCTACATCCTCCAAGGGGTTCGAAGGGATGGGGCGGAATCAAGAGGGCTTACTCTGTAGGGGGCGCACTGGGCTTCCGAGGAGAGCAGATAGCCGAACTAGCAGCGAGAATGTACTGAGGGGAAAACATGGTTTCAAGGACTAACAAATTCAGAGGCAGGAGCAGATACCACGGCCGTGGCAAGAAGGCCGGCAGAGGGGCCGGCAAGAGGGGCGGCAGGGGGAACGCAGGACTGAACAAGCACAAGGTGATGACCAGGCTGAAGTACATGCCAGGACACTGGGGCATGCACGGATTCAACCGCCATCCAGGTCTAAGGGTGGTAAACTCATCCATCAACCTAGGGAAGGTCGCCGAGATAGCCGAGGGCGACTCGATAAACCTCACCGAGATGGGATTCGACAAGCTCCTTGGAAGGGGCAGCATAGACAGGCCACTTTCGATTAAGGTAAACGAGGCCAGCGCCAAGGCAATCCAGAAAGTAGAGGCTGCAGGCGGCTCCATCGAGGCCGGCGAAGGCGAAGACTGGGGTGAGTGGGAAGAGGAGTAGCTTCTCCCCATTGGAGGCTAGAGAATGGTAAACAGAGGCCCGAATTGGTTCGGCGTCATCGCCATGTGTGCGTTGTACTGGGGAGCTCTCTACTACTGGGTAAAGGATGAGCTCTCCGCAGGTGGCGAACAACAGAGCTGGGCCCTGATTCTGCTTGCAACATCGATCCCCTACGTCGCCTTCGTTATGTGGGGCACCATGACTGACATGCCCG
>CAXEIX010000147.1:0-3156 GCA_963996605.1 uncultured Candidatus Poseidoniales archaeon
CCACTCTGGCCTGCTTACGTCTTTCTCCATACCAACGAAAATTAGGTGCTCATCAGGAATTTTCTCAAGCCATTCCCTGATATCTCTAGCATTCAGCTTGTGCTCACCCTTGTCGGCCTTCTTTTCTTTGAAGGTTGTGGGCTTATCCAGGATTATCTTGCCCTGTTCAGCGCCACAGTGCATGCAAATTGCCCTCTTTGGACCGGCACAGAGATTCTCGATATCCTTGATGATCTTCTTGAATTCTCTTCCACCTACTCCGTGCTTCAATATGATATCATTTACACGATCCCTATAGTAGTCCTGCTCGGACTTCTCCGGATCGGTTGGATGGGACTCTGGTGCATCGAGCAGCAGTGCCTTGCTGCAAGAGTTGCAGGTGGTCTTAAGGCAAGTCTTGATCAACATGGTAAATCCGATATGCATTACTGGTAGTTCGAGGGCTATGTGTCCGAAGTGGCTTGGACACTCCTCATGCTTGTTACCGCAGGTTTCACATCTGATACCAGGATCAATGACTCCCATTTTGGGGTCCATAAGTCCTTGCTTGAATGCGTGCCCGTCGTCCTTGTAGGTATCCGCAGTCTTGACTTCAACAGAAGACATCTTCCTTATTTCGTTGGGATCCATCAGTGTGAATCTAATAGAGTCAATCCTCTTTGGTATCTTTGCTGCATCTCGGGCGCTCATCTTCTATCCTCCAGTTCTAGTCTCATCGCAACTCCAAGACTCTTCATCTCGTCCAGGAGTAGTTTGAAAGCATAAGAAGTTTGGACAGAATGAACATCCGATCTATCCCCGCATACGGGGCAGATGGTAGTCCTTCTCTTCCAGTCGTAGTATGCAATGTGGCCGCAACGTGGAGTATTGCAGACCATCAGATTCCAACCATCGGACTCATCCAGTAATCGATCCTTGATTACCATAGATGCCCCATGGGAAATGAGGCAGTCCCTCTCCATCTCTCCGAACCTTAGTCCTCCCTGACGAGCACGTCCCTCGGTTGGTTGTCTTGTGAGAATCTGGACCCTACCCCTACTGCGTGCGTGAAGTTTACTGCTAACCAAGTGATGTAATCTCTGGTAGTATATCACGCCAACGAAGGTATCGACGGGGAAGCTTTCACCAGTCTCTCCGTTAATCATCGGTTCTCTTCCTGTGTGCCTAAGGCCGTTCCTGAGTAGTCCTGAGCGGAGTGACTCCTCCTTCTCGCCTGTGAATGCAGTTCCATCAATTCTCCTTCCCTCCATTGATCCGACCTTCGCCCCTATCATTTCCAGAACGTGAGCGACCGTCATCCTAGAAGGGATGGCGTGGGGGTTGATCAGGAGGTCAGGGATTACTCCATCTTCTGTAAATGGCATATCCTCCTGCTCGACTAGTCTCCCGATAATCCCTTTCTGGCCGTGACGGCTAGCGAACTTATCGCCTAGTTCTGGTATCTTGTTAGTACGCAATGTAATCCTGACTAGTCTGCCCGAGTCAAGGGATTCGGTAACGAAAATATTGTCTACCCACCCCTGCTCTCCATGCCTCACCATCATTGATGATTCTCTCCTCTCCTGCGCCTGTAGGAAAGCACCGTGCGACTCTTCGAGGAATCTAGGTGGGCTTGTCTTACCGACAAGAATGCCCCTGCCTCCCTCTTGGCTGGTCAATTCAACCTCTGGAACTGGTAGTCCATCCCTTTCCAAGTGAGAATAAGCATCCCATGATTTGAGGCCCTTTATCTCGTCTAGGCCGGTTCCTGGGACTTCTATTCTCTCCTCTTGGCCACCGGGGAATCTCTTGTTTTCTGCGTTGTATGTCCTGATAAATGCAGATCTGCCCAATCCCCTCTCAACAGATGCCCGATTCATGATCACAGCATCTTGCATATTGTATCCATGGTGGCTGACAATGGCCACGACGAAGTTCTGCCCCCCTGGCCTCTGATCGAATTTTGTAGACTTCATCGCCCTGGTTCCTACGATTGAACGCTGGGGGTAATGCATCACATGGGCCCTAGTATCTGGCCTGAGCCGGAAGTTTGCACTAGCAACTCCGAGGCTTTGCTTAACCATTGCAGTCCCACCAGTAACTCGTGGAGTAGAGTTGTGCTCTGGGTAAGGGACCAAGGAGGCGCAAACACCCATGATAAGTTGAGGATCGATCTCAACGTGCGTGAATACGAGAACTGTGTTATCCTTCTTCTCCTTTCTCTTCAAAGCGTCAATATTTTCTTGATAGTAATTTAGTGGTACCTTGAACTTCTCAGTCTTTACGTTCCCATTTGGCATCTTTACCTCTGCTGAAACATTTGCATGAGAAATTCCATGCTCGCCCAAGTTGGTCCATTCCACATTTGCAGGGTTGATTGGACGATTGTTCTTGGGCGATAGTGCTGGTAGATCAAATGGCCTTGGTGCAACTAGTAGGTCTTCTTCTTCCTCTGCATCCACCCACTCGACCACTCCTCCTGAAACTAGATCCTCGAATGAAATCTCACCCGAATTGAGCCCATCAAGGTGCATCTTTGTTATCTGAAGACTACCGTGATCGATTATCAATAGTGGGCGAAGCATTCGTCCCCTATCCGTATTGATGTAAACGTCACGGTTCTCAAGATCATGCCTGATGCTTACCTCTGGCCTGATTCTTCCGGAACGCCTCCTCCTCTTGAACTGACTAACGAGCTTCTGTGGCCTCTTGTGTAGGCCAAAAATATCCCCATTTACGTGGATTCTGGAGCCATCGGCCCATCCATCGGGGTTATCGTTGACGCCGGCTTCCTTTAGCAAAGCCTTCACATCATTTTCTGGAACTTCCTCTGAAACGTCGATCATTTGGGCGGCATTTTTCACGAGTCCGCAATTCTGCCCTTCCGGAGTTTCGTTGGGGCAAAGCCTCCCCCATTGGGTTGGGTGAAGATCCCTAGCCTCGAAGTGAGGTTGGCTCCTAACAAGTGGGCTCGTAACCCTCCTCATGTGGGAAAGTGCAGAAAGATAGGTCGTCCTATCTAGAAGTTGGCTGACCCCCGATCGCCCGCCTACCCAGTTTCCTGTAGCCAGCGCATGCATAATCTTCGTTGTAAGTACGTCTGGCCGGAGACATGAGGAGATCCTGAGTTCCCTCTTCCTGTTGTGATGCCTCTCCAACTGATACTTCAGATCTCTA
>CAXEIX010000148.1:0-3130 GCA_963996605.1 uncultured Candidatus Poseidoniales archaeon
CAGCAAACAAAATGATGAAGCCCAGGTATCAAGAAGTCCCCGCTTCAGAATCTCCTGTAATCGAACAAGATGGCGTATGGGCTCGGGTCATCGCCGGAGAATGCTTGGGAAAATCCTCCAATATCGACACAAAGATACCTATCACACTTATTCATGTCAAGATGGAGGAAGGTGCTCGCTTACTCCAACAAATTGAATCAAATCTTAATGCGATGATATATGTCTTCGGCGGAGGAATTCTAATTGAAAATAAGATTAGGGTGAAAACTCAACCACAGGCCTTCGGCCTAGGGGCCAAACAGAATATTCAGGATGGAGAGCTGGCAATTCTCTCCGATGGGGGGGAAATCGCCATAAAATCCAACTCAAATTCCGAATTCCTAATTCTCGCCGGACCCGAATTGAATGAGCCCATTGAGCGTTACGGGCCATTCGTGATGAATACCAGAGAAGAGATCCACCAAGCGTTCCTTGACTATCAAAACGGAACCCTTGCAAGTCAAGCATAGTAATCTAGCTCCAGAGGATGGGGCCCTAGATTCACCTGAGTGCAGCCTCAGAACAACCTTTTATGTCCTTAACGCCAATCTTGTTACCATGAACAAGAGGATTGTAGCACTTTTAGTATCCCTACTTCTACCGGGCTGCGTCTCCACAGAAAGCGAGCAGATGTTAGCCGACTCTGAGGGCAGTGGTGGAGAGTTACAGGGAATTAACATAGTCGCTGAGACACTCGGCAGAGAGATAGATCGTAACGAGACCTATGACTTGCTGCTGGAATCCGGCAACAACAGTACTCTGATTCTATGGGCTGCGGCTGGATGCCACGGGTGCCACCAGTGGACTCAGATGATCCGTGAGTGCATCGATAATGGCACCATTTCAGAGGAATCGAACATAGTCACAGTACACCGATATCCGAGTTTTGAGAAGAGATCCGCCGTAAACACGACCTATGGGAACTCGTCATCGGAATACTACAGTCCGTGGCCGGTCCTTGTGCCAGAGGAAGACGACACAGCATGGGATGCTACATCCGGCGAACGCAGTGACATCCCAATTACTGAAGCTTTCAACAACCCAGTCACGCCAACTCTTCAGATTATTGATGAAGGTGGCAACCTGATTTGGCAGAGTAGGACCTACTACCCGGACTACTCAGTTGTGGAAGAGATAGCGGGGGTGATGTCATAGCCGGCATCGTTAGAAATATTGAGAAGGCAGACTTGCTGTTGCTTCGAATCGAGTCAGAAGAATACGTATTCGAGGAATGGGTACTCGACGAGGAAGGATACAGGGACATAACCATCGAATTACAGAGGTAGAAGCATGCGCATTGGAGACTTCCTCCTGTCTCCGAGGAGGGATCACAGGGGCTGGAGTACTCCCAGCGAGGCATCTAGGATCCTACTTTTGCTGACTCTAGGGGCGGTTTCCCTTTGGGCGTGGCCAATCGCAGATGGAATCATTTTCGTATGGCTCTCGATGGTCCTACTGGTGTCCACCCCAATACTCTCCTTAGGATGGTGGATACTGTCTATCGCAGGCCAGTCCAGGAGGCCAAGAGACCTTACGCCAGCTTTAGGCAGGGAGGGTCCAGATCAGAATCAGCACGACCAAGACTAATCAATGAGTGAAAATATCTGCTCGACTGTCGTTCTGATTGCTTCCAAGACAAGTCCAGTTAGGATGGATACCGATGCAAGCAATGCCAGAAACTCATTCATATTGCTAATAATGTAGTCTCAGACATAAATGGTTGTTCTGATCATAATGTTCCCAGGGATTTCATGGATATCTAAAATCCAAGATCATCCAAATCTACCTGGCTGTTCATGTTGACTCTGACTGGGAATGCGAGACTCACACCGCCTTCCTCAAAACGCCTCAGAATCTCTGTGACGAAGAACGACTTGGATGGCCTCATCTTACGGGCATTATCGACGTAGTACCGTATCTCCATAACTACTTCTTGGTCGCCGAAACCCCTCAAGACTACCTCTGGGGGCTTTGGCTTACTCACAATGTCTGGATGGTTCTGGGAGATATCTTTCACTATCTCTTCTGCCTTTGTGACGTTCGACCATGTGGCAGTAAGTCCCAACCTGATTCTGACCCTTAGTTCCATATCGGAACTGTGGCTGAAGTTTGCAACCGCGTCCTTTGTTAGCAGCTTATTTGGAATGGTAAGTAGAACTCCGTCCGTCGACCTAACTCTGGTTGTTCTGAGTCCAATGTAAGTCACGTCCCCCCACTTAGAGTAGGTCCCTCCCAGGCTCTTTGGCAACAATATCCTCTCGCCCTCCCTGAACGGTCTGTCAATGATGATGAACACACCTGCGATTACATTCTCCACTGTGTCCTGAGCCGCAAAGGCAACAGCGAGACCAACGAATCCCAGGCCGACCACTAGCCCCGTCACGTTAATGCCGAACTCGTCAGCTGCGGTCAGTACCACGATTGCCCAAAGGGAAACCCCGGCAATCCTGAATAGAAAATTCTCCAGGCCCTCGTCAAAGTCGACGCTATCCAGAAACTTCCTCATGTACGCCTTGATGAATCCGATCAGCGGAATCCCAATGGCTAGTATCAGTATCCCAGAAGCCGGCCCGGCAGACAAGGAGTCTGAAATGCACGAGAAGCTTGGCTCAAGCTCATTTGGAAAGTCATCGAGGCACCCCGACATACAAAATCGTTAGGAGGGGGGGGCACAATAGGTTGCCGCTCATCATCCTCTTCCAGTTATTAGGCCAATGAGAAGCACAGTTGCCGGTTTCACTTCATCATTTTGTCAATTTCTTGGGAAAATAGAATTAGAGTTGGTGCCCACAATCCCACAAAAATACCCAAGTCATGGTTTCCACCGTCGTGCATGAAATATATGTACACGGATGCCACAATTGATACTGCACTAGCTGCTAATCCTATATTTGCTATCTGTCCTTTCACCTTTATCACCTGAGACGAAGTCAGAACAGTTGTATATTAAAATTTCACCAAGTCACTATCCAGGGCAACTATTTCTCGGTATCTGGAAATCTCTTCACGACACGACCTCCGGGGGAATAATCACCGCATAGTGCCATTGGTCCTTCTTGTATCGGTAGGGTTGAAGACAATCAGTTCGAGC
>CAXEIX010000149.1:0-3112 GCA_963996605.1 uncultured Candidatus Poseidoniales archaeon
GAACCAAACCCCGGGAGAAATGATGGGAATGGCATTTGAATCTAGTAGCTTGGCCCTAACTACGCCTATGATTGGGGGGTTTTCGGAATAGGCGTCAATACTTCCCGGTCCGGCTAATTCTGGCGGAGATTCTAGGACCTCCACATTTCTACAATCAAACCATCTAGGTGAGCTTTCTGAGAGAACGGCCCAATTCCATGACACCCCATGATTTCTGGTGGACTTTTCGTTCTCTGGCAGGGACTTCTGGATGCGGTTTGGAATCTGCACCATTGTTTCCCTTGGAGTAGTCAAAAAACACAAAGTTAGATTTTCTTCGTCCCTAGAAAGTACACAGCAGCTATGTATGTCTAGTGGTAAATCTCGTAATTCCAATATTTTCGACCATTCGTCATCCTCAAGAATACTCCATCCACTTTCTGTTAGCCTAATCCTGGCTCCCCTTGAACCGGGTGGTAGATCGCTGGTCGCTAGTCCATCGTCCCTCATCCTCTTTATCTCTGCAGATACGTGAGGCATCCTAAGATTAGACTTGAGGGAAATTTCGGAGACTGTCCCCTCTCCCTGAGCAAGAATAGAAAGTACCCTTCTTCGATGCTTACTTCTAATTCTTCTTGGTGATTTTTTCCGGTCGACGAGGGAAGTATCTGACACCAAAAAACACCTACAGAATGAGACTAACTGTTAGATAGTAATAAATTATTTGTTTTTGTTACATTTAGTTATATGTTTCCAGTGGAAATGGTCCTAAACCGACAAAGATACAATTGCAATATAGAATAACATGGAAAAAATATGTCATTATTTGTAACCAAAGAGTGGAAATACATACAGAAGCATTATATTACCATCCGCCATCCTGTAATTATCGGACAATGTGGGTGTCCAGAAAAGAAGTAGAGTGAAATTATGAGGACTACGAGACTAAGGCAGAAGATCAAAAAATTCCTGGACGAAAGAGGCGAGGCAAACACCACTGAAATTCTGGAGCATGTGAACTCAACGATGAGGCATGGAACTACACCGCAACAGCTTGGAAATGTACTTTCCAAAGACAAGGATATCCTCAAGGTTGCTACTACTAAGAGAGGTGGGGCACTTTCGGGCAGATACGAAATATGTGTTTGGCAAGTTAGACCTGGGGCGTTGGAAGAAAAATCCTGATCAACCTTCTAGATCTTGACTCCAAGCACCACTTCTGGCTAAGCTGTTCATTTTTGCCCTGTGCAAAAACGCTGCTCGGCTGGCGGAAGCCGAGTCTCCATCATCCTCTGACCACTTTCCCAAGGCATCTGCCTGAAGGGCCCTACCGTAAGAGTAGGATAGTTGCCAAGGATGTTCCACCCCCATATCATTCATGAGATTGAGATGTGCTGTCGCGTCTGCATCCGACTGCCCCCCCGAGAGGAAAACTATCCCTGGCAATTCATGAGGGACATGTTTTGTTAGGCAATCGACAGTAAGTCTAGCAACTTCCTCTCTAGAAATCTGGTCTTCACTTTCCTTTCCAGCGATAATCATGTTTGGTTTCAATAGAGCCCCTGGGATATGGACTCCCTGTTTCACACACTCTGCGAATGTGGCATCGAGAATCGAAGACGTGACGTCGAAGCAAGTCCTAGCATCATGGTCACCATCCATAAGCACCTCCGGCTCGATAATTGGGACTAGCCCCTGTTCTTGACAGATAGCGGAATATCTTGCTAGAGCGTGAGCGTTTGTGGAGATGCATGTAGTGCTTGGAATTCCATCGCCAATCCTGATCACTGCTCGCCATTTTGCGAATCTGGCACCCATCGAAAAATATTCTTTGCACCTTTCCCTGAGACCATCAAGGCCCTCAGTTATCTTCTCACCTTCATAGTGGGCCAGTTCCTTTGCTCCTGTATCGACTTTGATCCCGGGAAGGACTCCTCTTTCGGATAGTTCTTGGGTGATTTTCTTGCCATTGTCCATAGATTGGCGGATCGTTTCATCGAATAGTATTACTCCGCTAATCGCGGATTCGTATCCCTCGGTGGAGAATAGGTTTGCACGATAAGCTCGTCTTGCCTCGGAGGATGGTTCGATACCTACCGCCTCAAGACGGTTGGACATTGTACCATTGCTCTCATCTGCAGCTAGTATACCTCTTCCTGGCGATACCAATTCTCTTGCATTTTTCTCCAATAATTGCCTGTCCATCCTCTTCCCCACAACTGTGGAAAACGTTCTGAGAAAAGAAACCATCGACTTTGACATTAGTTGCCTGAGTTATATTCCGGACTAAACAATTGTTGAAGAAAAGTAGTGATTTTTGGATTGGACATCAATTATCTCTGAAGATACTCTGTGACTATTGTCTCCGATATCCTCAACCCCCTTTGTCCTTCCATCACAAACACCGGTTCCAATAAAAATTGAATCGTCAGAAGAGCACAGCTCATCTCGACCCCAGATCCTCTCGATATCTCCGTCAATCATTTTCTCTGCCCTCTCTCTGTGACCATCATTCTTGAAAACTAAACGACCTTCGAATGAGGATCCAATGCCCCTCAATGCGGTGGCGGTAATTACTCCCTCTGGGGCAGCACCAATTCCCATTAGCATATCTATCTCCGAATTTGGATCTGCTGCATTAAGAGCAGCAGTAATGTCACCATCACCAATTAATATTGGTTTTATTCCGAGATTCTTCAAATCTCTGATTAGGTCATTATGCCTAGGTCTATCCATCACTACAACTTTCATCTCTTCGGATCTCTTTCCTAGGGCATTTGAGGCTCCTTCAATGTTGTAATCCACATCCGCTTCCAGACTAGTTACATCTGAAATCTCTGCTGGACCTGCAATCTTGTCCATGTAACAGTCAGGGGCATGGAGAAGTGTCCCCCTTGGCCCTGCAGCAAGAACTGCCATAGCATTTGGCAGGTCAGAAGCAACGTGATTTGTGCATTCGAGAGGATCTACAGCTATGTCGATGGACATGGCATTGGGATCTCCTTGCTTCGAACCCAATGGCTCTCCGATCCAAAGCATGGGAGCATCGTCTCGCTCCCCCTCTCCGATTGCGACCCGACCATCGAATGGGACCGAGTCGAAGACTTCACGCATTGCTTCCACGGCTGCTCCA
>CAXEIX010000150.1:0-3110 GCA_963996605.1 uncultured Candidatus Poseidoniales archaeon
CCGATGCTTGAGTCGAGAGGATACTCCTCCACGGGGATGAATGAGTCATCTGCATCCTCCTCTGCCTCGGCGGCTAGTACTGCCTGGAGGACAGTGTGGGGGATTTCTGTTGCTGGAGGGCCTCCTACTACGAGGCTCCTCCTGATGTCGATGTAGGAGTCGTAGTCAACAAGCTGAGGGCAAGCGTTAGTGCAAGCCGTACAAGTCAGGCATGAATACAGAGGGACACCATCGTCTTCGTTGTTCCACGTGTTATAGATGATGTTCAACTTGTCTCCTGCGTTGAATAGCCTTACTGGGCATGCATCGTCGCACAGGTCGCACCCATAGCACTTGTTCATCTCCCACTCGTATCCCCGGGCCATGCTCCTTAGCATCACGAATACTAGTGCACCAACCCCTAGGCAGGGGATGAACATGGAGTAGATTAGCTTCGCATCCAGGCTCTTCGGGTTCTTCTGGAAAGTCGGATTTGTTAGTGACATGGTGGATAGTTCCTCGTCACTGAGGCTCACTTCGGATCTGATCACCGCTGTTCCGTCTTCCGCGAGGAGAAGCGGTTGGTAGGCTACCGCAGAGAAGTCCGAGATCATTGTGACACTATCGTTGACGCCCTCCGAAAGAGTCGTGAATGTCACCGTGTATGAAACTCCGGATTCCAGATAGATTGTTCCTGAGTCGCAGGAAGATCCTTCATTCATCCAGAGCGTTTCTCCCGCTTCATCGGTGAGAACAAGACTCTGAGAGTGTACGCCCGCGGCGCGAACTGTGGTCCTGAAGTTGCAACCGACGTCCGTTGGGACGCTCGAGACTCCCAGATTCTCTACTTCGAACTGAATCGACTCTGAGATTTCGATTGGAGAGCCGTCCTGTGCGCCCTGGTAGATTATTTCGTTAGCACCTATATTCCTTGATGTCTGTGCATCCGCATGGCCGTTGGCACCGCTGAAGTCTAGGATCTTACTTCTTGTTGGCTGGAAAATACCCCAGTTTACCCAATGCATTGCTGGTATTACGCACCAATCGGCATGCTCCGAACCCTCTTCCATTGTATCCCAAATGGCTAGTGTGCTGGTCTGCTCGTATGGCAGGCAATCATCCTCCCATTCCTCCCAGACTGGGCCCTTTTCGGTATGGATCAGTGTATCTCCTGGCTGACCTCTTATGCCATCCAGTTCGACAATCTTGGCATCGTACTGGTATTCCCAGAATCCCATTGTACCCAAACCCCGTTGCTTCCAGAACCCATCCTCGTATACGGGCCATGTTACTGTGCACAATAGTACAGTCGCAACTAAGGAACCAACTGCAACCTGCCTACCTAGAATAGGGGTCAATCTGGAGCCCATGGGCCCAATCAGGAATTTCCGAACAGAGAAGAAAAGAACTGTGAAGATGAATACTCCCGTAAGTATCCAGGGTATCGCGTTGAAGACCTCCGCGGTCCAAGGGGATTGGGTGCCGCAATTGAATCCCCCATGAGCGCTGGACCAGCAATAGTCGCTTCGATTTTGAGCATACATCTCCAGGAAGATATTGATTGAGAATACGGAGATGAACCACACGTGCGCAAGATATACAGCCCCAGCCGTAGCAAACCATGGGTCCTCCACCCCCCTCTTCTCCCTCTTGCCGATAATAAACGGCGGAAGAGCTAGGATTCCAACAGGCAGTCCTGTGATCATGGCTCCCCACACACCAGCATTCCATGAGACAATGGGCTGCCCGAAGAACTCGCCTATTGGCCCAGCAGGTATATCGAATTGGGGGAGGTACTCTCCCCATCGCAGATAGCCGTAGGAGAACAAAACATACCAATCCGGGAAGACGAATCCGGCCTGAGCGTATGGGTCTGCAGCGTTGTGCAGTGGCGGGGGAATTATCCAAGAGTAGAATGCGATCACCATTACTATGGATGCGAAGATAATGGTGTCCCTTAGGACCTCAGTGGGCCAGAACGCATGACCAGTGTGCACTCTCCTCCGCTCTTCTTCTACACCCAGCAACTGCTCCTTTTCACTGATGTATGTATCAGCAATCCTACCAAATCTTTCCATAATCCCCATTCAATCACCTCAGTGCGGCTCCGCAATCCCTTGAACCCAGACTATGAAAAGATGTGTCAGAATTAGTACTGTAACAATCAGCGGAAGAACGAAAACATGGAGGAAATACATCCGAACCACAGTCTGCCCGGTTAGGGTGGTTCCTCCGAACATCGCGTTTGCGACCCATTCTCCGATCAGAGGGGTCGCCATCGCCATGTTAATTCCAATGGTAGCCGCTCCGAAAGCAAGACTGTCCCATGGGAGGAGATAGCCCGAGTAACCGAAGAAAATGGAGAAGAACATCAAAGCGACTCCGATTAACCAGTTGAGCTCTCTGGGGTTCCTGTAAGCACCTGTGAAGTAGACCCTGCACATGTGTAGGAAGACCGCAGCGACGAAGAAGTGAGTCCCCCAGTGGTGTATTGATCTGATGATGTAACCGAACGGCAACTCCAACATGATGAACTCCATTGATGCATAGGCAGGGGTCGGATCAGAATTCAGGTCCCCTCCAGGGACGTAGTAGAAGCCTAGGATAGTTCCTGTGATGACTAGGATTATGAAAGCGAGGAAGGATATCCCACCTAAGCAGTATAGGGGGTACCAGTACCAGATGATCCTAAGTTTATACTTCTCAGCATGGGTTAGTGGCATCTGCCTGTGCATGCTGTAGTATGAGTCCCTGCTCATTCCCCAATAGTCTTGAATTCTGAATCTGGTGTCCAACCAGGAGAAGGCCCACAGAAACAACTTCTCGGCGAGCCCCATGCTCCCGGCGTTAGTCTCCACAGCTCTCAGGATGTCCTTTCGCGGCATGTCGTCGCGCTCTCTTCTTAGTGTGAAGGCGACGATAACAACAACCACCGCAATGAAAATCCACAAGAACCAGAATTGTATCATAATTTCACCTAGCCGCAGAATGTGTACCAGTCCATGAAGTCCGGAAGCGCTTCGATTGTTCCCCCGTTCACCGTGAATGGGATTAGTGGCATGCCGTATGGTGCCGGGCCACCCGTCTTTTTTACTCCTATGAAATCGAACTCTTGTCCATTTGACCGATTT
>CAXEIX010000151.1:0-3098 GCA_963996605.1 uncultured Candidatus Poseidoniales archaeon
CGATTGGGCGAATCTTAGCCTTCCGTGCGATATCGAGGTCGCTTTCCATCATCAATCGACTCACCCTTCCTTTCTTGAAATCAACGGCCCCTTACTGCTGTCCGCATCAGTCATGGTACCCTGATTGATGTCGGCATACGCTAGAGATGCTCTAGATTACGAATTTTCAGGGTCGAGAGGGGATGCGTCCTCGGAGTCTACTACACCATCGTTGTCATCATCATCATCGCACTCGTCACCCCTCCCATCTTCATCGGTATCGGTTTGATCTGGGTTGGCCACGATGACGCAGTTGTCACCTGGGGTGTATAGCCACCACTCCGAGATGGACCCGTTCACTGGGCCTTCTTCAAAACCATCCCCGTCATCATCATGGTCCTCGAACATCCAGCACCCATCGCCGTCCCAGTCCAGGAAACTGTCTTGGATGGTTTCAGAGCCTGAGGTGTTAGTAGAATGCTCAATTGCTTCCGTGAGACTCAATAATCCAATTCCGTGCTCTGACATTAGAGTGAACCAATCTGAATTGATCACTGCGAAGATGTCCGAGCTCATTGGGCATTCGTCAACTGAGTCCTCTATCCCGTCAGAGTCGTCGTCGGTGTCCACGTTATCGCCACTTCCATCGCCATCGAAGTCAGTCGTCTCTGAGGGGTCAAGAGGAAATGCGTCTTCCGTGTCGTTTACCCCATCGCCATCGTCATCCCCGTCGGCATTGTCTCCGATCCCGTCCATGTCCGTGTCCGCGGACTCATTTGAGTCAAGAGGAAATGCATCGTAGGTATCGTTGACCCCGTCGCCATCGTCATCGTAATCCATCTTGTCTTCAATCCCATCTCCATCATAGTCAGGCCGTGTTTCGTTGGAATTGAGGCTTTCATCAGCCTCGTCTCCCTCGTCTACAGTGCCATCCAGAGTACTGTCTCCCACTTCATCCAGATCGCCTGTGACCTCGCCCTCAATATCTTCTCCAGCACAACCGGCTAAGGTGGTAGAGAAAATCAGCAGAATTGCAATTAGTAATTGTGCTCTCATGAAGTTCGCTAGAGGCTCCCTTGCTTTATGCTGCCGGCATCAATTACTCTGCGTGGCATATGCCACTGAGTACCACGGTTGGATTGTTAGGAATCCATACATGAGGGACCGATCGAGAGGTGGTCCTTGCTCGCGGATATAGCTCAAGAGAATCGATCTAGATGCTCTTGAAAAATGACTTCAATGATATAATAGATAGTCTTCCCACTACCATGGAAAACAACTCATTCTACAAGATGCCTGTGATCGAGATGAGCGCTGAATCGGCGCTGAGGATAGCCCAACTAGGGTTATTCGCTACATTTGCTTACTTCTCATTGGCCGAGGAAGAGCCAGATTTCATAGCTGCGCTGGTATTTTCTCTGCTTGGATTGGGTACCTTTCTATCAGTGAGATATGTCAGAGAAATTTTGAGTTTCGGGATTCCGGCTGTGATTGTGATATTCAGCATTCTGGATGGGGATCCTGGATTCGTGGTTTGGGCATTCATCACTACGATCATTATCGCTGGGGTGTGCTATCTTCCGGACATGGCCACGGGAGTGAAGATTTCTTGGATGGATGAAGACACTAGCAGGAGGGCAATAGGGCCTATATGGATACTATTTGCTATTGCTACTATCTTTATGTTCACAGTTGGGGATGTAATGGAGCAGGGAGGGGATCAATTGACCCAGGGAGAGGGTGAAGACATGATCACAGTAACCCTTGACTCTACCCAGATGAACATGGTGTATGCTGGAACAACGATGGGCGTTCTGGGCATCGTTGCATTCCTGTCTACCACCATCCTTGACTTTAGCATCGGACCGATTCGCCCTTGGCATGCTGGAGTTATGGCCTCAGGAGGGGGATGGATAGGTATTGCGATGGTCTACACAATAGAGGAATTCACATTCGACATTGGCGACTCCCTATTCATGCTCTGTTTATCCGGTATACTGACTCTGGTCCCATGCTTGGCCTACAAAACCTCGGACGCCTAGACGGTAGAAGAGTGCTTAGAGAATTGGCTCAGGAAATTCCACATGAGTTCGTAAGTCGGCTCTCCACCTACCTCACCTGGCCAGTTATGGTCCCAGAGCTGAAGACCATAGTGCTCGATTATCACGTCATCCATGCAATCATTGTGTATGATGTGCTCCTCAGTGAGGCTTGTCTCCACTGAGTTCGATTGACAAGAAGACTTTGCAGCCCAGTAATCGATTAGATTTGGGACCTCACTCATAGTGCCCACTCCCTCGTGCTCGCCGTCTTTCCAGTCCCAATCTTGGTGATAGTAGATGATGTAGTCTAGCTTACCGTGAATGTGCAGTATGGCTATCCCGCTCGTTATATCGCAAGACTCTGGATTTACCGGCATCGTCCCGGCGAATGAAGCTGTAGCCGCAAACCTGTGATTAAGTTGGCAGGCTATCTCATAGGTGAACATTGCACCTAGAGAATAACCAATAGCATACAGCCTATCTTGATTTATACAGTATGATTCTGACAACTCATCGACGATAGCTTCGGCGAGATTATTGTCTTCCTTCGAGGTAGCAACCGTATTGAGGAACCATTCGCCCTCTGCTGCCGTCCTATCTTGCTCCGCAATGGCGTAAGCCATGACGAACTTCTCCTGCTCGCCCAACTGGTCGAACTGCTCTTGTTGGGCGAAATCCTCTTGCGAGTCGGTGCCTCCATGAAATGCAATCACCAGTGGTAAACTAGTTCCCGGATCTGAGCTGGGGACAGAAAGCCTGAACTCTCTTTCTACACCATTAACCTCAATCGAAGCCAGAGACTGAGTTAATGGGGCAGAGGGAATCATACACGGGTCTTCCAGCATAGGAAGATCACCGGTGTCTTCGCTGTGTTCTTCCATAACTCCTATGCACCCACTTATCGAAGAGGATGTGAACAGCAAAGCAATGAGAATCCTATGATTCATGGACAGTTGTATACTATTTTTACTGATAAACCCTTATCAAAATTGAACATAGCCTCTGATGTAAAAAAGGGACCCAAGTGTATACGGGCATAATACGGGGTACCCTAGATTACATCAATGCCTCACTTGG
>CAXEIX010000152.1:0-3094 GCA_963996605.1 uncultured Candidatus Poseidoniales archaeon
ACCCACTGGCACCCGTAACTAACACTGTTCCCGAATCGCCTGAGTCTCCAACCACGTCATTGGTTAGCCAGCGACTCGTCTTTGTTTTTGCGGGAGCCCGTGAAGTCCGGGGACCACCAATTGGCTCTTCCCATCAGCCTCATAGCCGAAGGTACGACTATCGCCCTCACGATGGTAGCATCTACGAAAACCGCAACGGCCAGGGCAAAACCAATTGATTTGATGATCATCACGTCTGCGAATATGAATCCTGAGAAGACTGCAATCATGATTGCAGCAGCACCAGTAATCAGCCTACCAGAAGCCTGTAAACCCTCTGAAACGGCACGAGTATTATCCTTCGTCTCTAGCCAAGACTCATGAATCCTGGAGAGCATCAAGACTTCGTAATCCATAGAGAGGCCGAAAGCAATTCCGAACACCAGTGGGGGGACCATCAGATCCAGTGGTTGTGGTGTGAAGTTCAGTGGACCGGCTAACAGACCATCTTGGAATACAACAACTATCAGTCCGAAGGAAGCGGTTATTGAGAGGATGTTCATGAGTACCGCCTTTATTGGCACCAGAACAGAGTGTACCTGGAACCATACCAGTACCATGGTTACAATCAGAACAAATGCAAGAGCCGCTGGAATCCTCTCTCGCAGATGATCCTTCATATCCACTTCGTAGGAAGTCCAACTACCTACTAGGACCTCTTCCTCGCTCACTGATGTGAATGCCCTAATGTCCTTGATCAACTGCTCTGCCTCGTCACTCCCACTAGGATACTCAATTGGGACGTTGATCATAGCAACTGAGTTTGAGACAGTGGTCAACCAAGCGACTCTGTACTCCTGAGGCCATTGATCAACTTCTGTGTCGAACAAAGAGGGATTGCAGAGAGGATGCTCCACGTTGATGACTCCTTCTACGCTCGCCACATCCTGGCACATTTCTGAGACTGAGACTGCCAGTGTTCTGGAATACGGCTCTTGACCATCATCGAAGACTATCACCAGTGGGACGCTTGAGGCGGTGAATGCGGGAAACTCCTCCTCTAGAATCTCGTACGCCAGTCTTGACTCAAGATCTGGAGGGAGTGTGTCCAGGCCTCCTGCGGTCAACTGCACATGTAGGAAAGGTGCCCCCATTAGCAGTAGGATACCCATCGAAGGAACCAGCCATCTCATGGGGTTCTTCATCACCTTCGTAGAGAAATCCTCCCAGAAGCGACCCTCTCCGTCCCCCCATGGCAATGGGACGGGCAAGCTGTCTATCCTATGCCCGACGAGTGAAAGCAAGGCGGGTAGAAGGGTCAGCGAGTATATCAGAGCCCCCAGAACAGCTAGGAATGCACCCATACCCATGGATGGCATATGCGTCGCTGTAAAGTAGAAAAGAGTACACAGACCCACTGCGACAGTGGCTCCAGAGAATAGTATGGCCCGACCTGCAGTTGACATCATCGTTGCCAATGCTCCCTCCACGTCCTGACCCTTGCCGAGCTCCTCACGGAATCTGCTAATCATGAACAGGCTGTAGTCTATAGAAACTGCAATTCCAATCAGAGAGATCATCGACACCGAGTACTGGGTCATGGAGAACCAACGAGAGATGTAGAAAGACAGCCCGGTAGCCATGGGGAACATGCACATTGCTACAGCCATCGGTAGCAGCGATGCAACAACGGTTCTGAAGACGAATAGTAGGATAATAATCGAAAGGGGGATTCCAATAATCTCAGCCCTGATTTGATCATCCTCTAGCATTCGATCGAAGTCAGAATCGATAATGAGACTACCAGTGACAAGAATCTCCATCTGTTCACTATCAACAGCATTTTTGATGTGAGATATCTCCTTGGCAATCTCCTCTTCGGTGCCGTTGAACTCCACAAATGCAGCTATTCTGTGCCCATCCATGGAAACGTGACGAGCTAAGTGGAATTGATCCTCAGGATTGTCATAGGGCAGGCTGATTTCAAGAACTCCAAGGGATATTTCATCCAGTCCCTTGAGGGACTCCCTCACCTCCTGTTCAAAGGCGGGATCGTCCCACTCGAGTGACTCGTGCGTGAAAATGTAGTTCACGCTGTTCGTAGAAACTACAGGAAGCTCTTCGCTAACAAGTTCCAGTGCTCTTCCAGACTCTATCGAGGTAGGGGGTGAGTTCCCATCCTCGAATTCATTTCCCTGAGTGATGAGAAAAACAGAGATCAATACAGTTGCAAGCGAAACCGCAACTATGACAGATCTATTTCTGTGGATAGATCTACCAGCTCTCGACAGCGCTCCTTCCATGGCGGCCCCCGACAACCTGAGTTTATCTATTTCTCTGGATGAAGTTTTGAGTGTTGGAGTACTCTGGAAGAGAATGGAAAGCTCCGGGTTTCTTAACCCAAATATCCCACTCTCTTCCAGGGAAACTCACTTTTCACCTCTAGAACAAAGCAAACCAATCTAACCTAGAACTGGTCTTCACTTTCTTCAGGGGCAGGTTCATTCAATCACCTAGGCCTTCCTTCTGGTGACGAGTACTGCGGACATAACGGCCAGTGCCACTAACAGTGTAGTGAACCCTGGCGTGTTGTTGTCCTCTTCCTCGACCGGCTCTGGAGTCACAACCTCGGCTACTCCTGTGCCCACTGTGACCTTGCCTGCCATGCCCATCGTGGCATGTGGCTCGCAGATGTAGTGGAAGGTCTCGTCCTCATCGAAGGTGACTCTGTAGTCTACCGTGGACATCGACTCACCGCTGTAGAGGCCACCGATCATCCTGGTGGTATCACCCTCGTTAGCAATTTCAGCCACGTTGTGGGCCATTGACTCGCCCTGCCAAATCCAGCAGACGGTCTGCCCGACTTGGATGGACAGGTCGGTATTGTCGTATGCGAGCCCGTCATCACCTATTCCGATGACGTAGTCGCAACCATCTGGTATTACTGGCTCCACTACATCAGCCGGTGGCATGAGAACCTTGTCGATCACGTGGATGATCCCGTTGCTCGTTGCAACGTCAGCCATGGTGACTGTCGCCTCGCCGATCATGACGGTTCCGTCAGCCACCGTGAAGGTGGCTTCGTCGCCGTTCAGCATGGTTACGGTCATACCGT
>CAXEIX010000153.1:0-3089 GCA_963996605.1 uncultured Candidatus Poseidoniales archaeon
GGTCGCGGGTTCAAGTCCCGCTCCCGGCACCAAAATCTGATTCAAGCGAGCCTTTGATGGACCGAGGCTCTCTGCCCGCTATCATGGAGGGTTGGCCAAAGCCCGGAACTCCGGTCAGACTTGTGGTGAAGACCTGGGCGGGAAAGGCGGAGCATAATGGAATCGCATTGCCAGGTTCTGGGAAAAATCTGATCACGATGAAGCTGCAGAACGGCTACAATGTTTCATTCCCAGAATCTTACGTAGACTCATTCGAGGTTCTCGACGAGATGCCGGTTATCGAGGAGGAGATTGTGCAAAGCGAGCCCCAGGACGAGTCGCTGCCACTTGTACACCTGATCCACACCGGTGGCACCATTGCCAGCAAAGTCGACTATGCTACGGGGGCAGTCACGGCTAGATTTGACCCTCACGAGTTACTAGATGCTGTGCCGGAACTTCGTGGAATAGCGCGGATTCGTGCAGTAAAACTGGGCAACATGTGGTCGGATGACCTTCGTCCAAGGCATTGGAATAGAATGCTGAAGGCAACCGAGGAAGCATTCGCGGAAGGAGCAGTCGGCTGTGTAATAACCCATGGGACGGACACCCTGCACCTATCGGCTGCCGCTATCTCTTACGGTTGGTCGGGACAAGGTGGGAGGCCTCCTGGAAGGATTGTCCTCACGGGCTCTCAGAGGTCTCCCGATAGGGGTTCGTCGGATGCCACTGAGAATCTAATCGCTTCTGTACAATGGGCGGCTCACGGGCCCATTCCCTCCGGATACAGGGACTCATCGGTGGTGATAGTGCATGCGAGCTCCTCCGATGGCAGTTGTGCCGTACTTCCAGGGTGTGCCTGTAGGAAGTACCACTCTTCCCGAAGGGATGCGTTCAAGCCGATTAATCAGGATGTCCTGGGGCATGTCTTCATCGATGGAAAGGAGGCTAGGATAGACTACTCGCCAGAGGCTCATGACGCTAGGGTAGAGGCGATATCTCCGAAGCCGTTCGACGAGTCGATACGCATCGCCCAATTCATCTCTGATCCCCATTTGCACCCTGACCAAGTCCAAGGGGCGATAGACGCTGACTTCGATGCATTGCTGTTCCATGGAACGGGCTTGGGGCACCTTCCGATTTCCAATCCAGAGGACGATAGCCTGGAGAATACCCGACTCAGGGTGATGCTAGAGGACCACATTGCCAAAGGAGGAGTTGTCGTCGTGGTTACGAACGCGATACACGGGCCAGTGAACATGAACGTCTATTCCAAGGGCCGGGACCAGCAAGAAATAGGAATCATCGGTCATGGATCGCTGTGCCCTCCGGGTTCGGCATTAGTGAAGCTTCACCACCTCCTATCGGTCGGCGGAAAGGAGTCGGTCGAGAGTGGTTGGGAGATGGACCTAGTAGGGGAGAATCCAACATTCTCAAGATCCTAGTTCCTCCGGTTTGCTGATGAACCGACTTGCACTTGGAAGGAACGTGGCAGGACTATCGCCGAGTGATGATCTGGATGCGTTCAGGCGGGACTCAAGGTCTCCTGGCGATAGAAGCGTGATCAAAGAGATGAGGGAGTCTGGATCTCAGACCGCGAGAGAGAGGGTTCTCGACCTTCTGGACGATGGTAGTTTCGTCGAAGTCGATGCGTTCGTAAGGCACAGGTCTGGGGATCACGGCATGTACATGCATACTCCCCTTGGGGATGGTGTCGTCGCTGGGCACGGGATGCTGGACGGCAGGAGAGTTGCCTGCTTCTCACAGGATTTCTCGGTCTTCTCAGGGACAATGGGCGAGATGCATGCTAAGAAGATAAGCAAGGTTGTCGAGTTTGCTGAGAAGGCGTGCATACCCATAATTGGGATCTGGGACGGGGATGGCCAGCGTGCTCACGAGGGGGTGACATCACTGGGGCCCAATGGTGATCTACTGGACAACCTAGTGTCCTGCTCTGGCAAGGTTCCTATGATCTCGATTATCCTGGGGACCGTGTCGGGGACGAGTGCCCTAGCAGCAGGTCTCTCTGACTTCGTCATACTGGGTAAGCAGAGAGGGAGGATGTTCATGCGCAGCCCATACGTTATCCCCGAGATAATTTCTGGTGAGGTCGACGAGGACACTCTGGGAGGAGCGAATCACCACGCCAGCAGGAGTGGGGTCGCGTGCTTGGTATCCGATAGCGAGAGGGATGCCTTCGACATGGTAGCAGAGATTCTCTCCCATATGCCAGATCATACCATGTCAGAACCGCCCAATCTGGATTCTGGCGACAAGTGGGATAGGAAGTGCAAGGGCATGGGTAAGCTCGTCCCCCAGGACTCAGACAGGCCTTATGACATGAGGAGCGTCATCAAACAGGTGTTCGATGACAAGCGATTCATGGAGTTATCGCCCTCATACGCAGAGAATGTTGTCATCGGCTTCGCTAGACTAGATGGACACGCGGTTGGTGTGATCGGCAACCAACCATCGGTTCTGGCAGGCTGCTTGGACATCGACGCATCGGTCAAGGCAGCTAGATTCATCAGGACTTGTGACTGCTTCAACATCCCGATCGTGACCTTCGTTGACGTCCCGGGTTTCCTTCCGGGTACTGTTCAGGAGTGGGGTGGGATAATCAGGCACGGTGCCAAGTTGCTGTACGCATACGCAGAGGCTACGGTCCCGAAGCTCACCATTGTCACTAGGAAAGCATACGGAGGGGCTTACCTCGCCATGAGTTGCAAGCACCTAGGCTCAGACTACAACGTGGCATGGCCCACCGGTGAGTTGGCCGTTATGGGGGCCGAGGGGGCAGTGAACATAATCCACAGAGCAGAGCTGGCCGAGTCAGATGACAGTTCCGGGAGGCATGCGGAACTGGTTGAGGAGTATAGGGAGAAGTTCGGTGACCCATACGTGGCTGCCAGGCATGGCTGGCTGGACGATGTGATAGAGCCGTCCCAGACTAGAATGTGCCTAGTCAGGGCCTTGAGGCCATTGCTCTCCAAGAGAGAGTTGACCCTTCCCAAAAAGCATGGAAACATCCCTCTTTAACTAATAATTATGATAATCGATGTTTTAATTACCTAGATTATTCCACGGGCTCCCATGGACGATAATGCCAT
>CAXEIX010000154.1:0-3089 GCA_963996605.1 uncultured Candidatus Poseidoniales archaeon
GACCGGGCAGTCCAGCTGCATGAACGCGAGCGCAGGCCACTACGTGGGCACGAACGGCTCAGTATCGCAGACTCCATGCGGTCTTGGCACCTGGAACAACATGACCGGGCAGGTGGCCTGCATGAACGCGAGCGTAGGCCACTACGTGGACACAAATGGGTCTACCACGCAGACGCCCTGCGATGCGGGGACGTACAACCCGAGCAACGGGTCCAACTCCTCCGCAGACTGCGGTAACGTGCCTGCTGGGAGCTTCTCCGGGCCCGGGGCATCGGCACCCACGCCATGCTCAATAGGGACCTGGCAGGACCAGGCCGGCCAGTCCAGCTGCATGAACGCGAGCGTGGGGCACTACGTGGACACGAACGGTTCTACTTCTCAGACCCCCTGCGGGCTTGGCACCTGGAACAACATTACCGGCCAGGCCGCCTGCACTCCGGCATCCCCGGGATACTACGTCGACACCAACGGGTCGACCACACAGACTCCCTGCGATGCGGGGACGTACAACCCCAACTCATCCTCCAACTCCTCCACGGACTGCCTGGATACCCCAGTTGGGAACTACTCCGGCATCGGAGCGGCCTCGCCAACACAATGCTCACCGGGAACCTGGCAGGACCAGACGGGGCAGTCCAGCTGCATCGATGCCAACCCGGGACACTATGCATCTGGATACGGGAATACCAACGAGACTGCGTGCGGCCTTGGGACGTGGACAGACCAGTCGGGCCAGAGCTCCTGTACCCCTGCATCCCCAGGATACTATGTGGACACCAACGGTTCTACGACTCAGACACCATGTGGTTTGGGAACTTACAACCCCAACTCTGGCTCTAGCGACGCGTCGGATTGCGTCCAAGCAAGTCCTGGTTACTACGTTGACCAAGAGGGTCAGTCGGGCCAGACTCCGTGCGCCGCTGGCTCGTACAACAACATGACTGGTTCCACCACTTCTTCGGACTGTATCGACGCTCAACCGGGCTACTACATCGCCTATCCTGGATCGACCTCTCAGAGCCCCTGTCAACTCGGTGAGTTCCAGCCATCGCCGGGACAGGCCTCGTGCATAGACGCCGATCCAGGGAACTACGTCGACTCTCTGTCCTCAACCAGCCAGACTGCTTGCTCACCTGGCTCGTTCCAGCCCTACTACTCACAGACAGAATGCCTATCTGCAAATGTGGGGCACTACGTAGACGTCTCCGGCTCAGCGAGCGAAACGCCCTGTGATGCCGGGACGTACAACATATTCACGGGATCCGTTGTCTCTTCCGACTGCCTTGAGGCAGATCCTGGTTACTTCGCAGCATCGTCCGGATCATCCTCACAGGTAGCCTGCTCCCCTGGATCTTACCAACCTGACTCAGGTGCGACGAGTTGCATCTACGCCACCCCAGGTCATTTCGTGGATGGGTCAGGTGCGACGTCCCAGGAGAGTTGCCAACTCGGGGAGTACCAACCAAGCACAGCTAGGCAGAGTTGCATGACTGCGGACATAGGCTACTATGTGGACTCAATCGGGTCATCCAGTCAGACGAAGTGCCTGCCAGGCAAGTTCAACCCCGATGAGGCCTCCACGACTGTCGAGGCATGCATAGATGCAGAGCCAGGATTCTATGTCGAAACTACCACATCTGGTGCTGGTAGCCAGACCCCGTGCTCGGCTGGAACATACCAGTCCGCGTATGGGATGACCGAATGCACCGAAGCAGAGGAGGGATACTTTGTCGATACGACCGAAGCCACCTCTCCGACTCCCTGTAACGCCGGGACCTACCAGCCAAGCACCGGACAGGTGGGCTGCCTTGACGCAGGGGATGGCCACTATGTCGCCGGGACGGGACAGTCCGACCACACGCCCTGCCCGGTTGGGACCTACCAGCCGAACGTGGGCTCGACGATCTGCGAGGATGCGGATCCTGGTTACTACGTCGGCTCGGAGGGTTCCACCACGCAGACTGGATGCCAAGCCGGGACCTACCAACCCGGTCAGGCTCAGGAGAGCTGCATCTCTGCGGAGCCAGGATATTTCGTGACAGGGACCAAGGCCACTGAGAAGACTCCGTGCTCACCGGGTACGTGGCAGAATGAGACGGGGATGACTACCTGCAATAGCGCAGAGCCTGGTTTCTATTCTCCCAACTCAGGGGCTGATGAGCAGACTCCGTGTCCCAGCGGGACGTTCCAATCCGATTTCGGAAGCATCGAGTGCGAGAGCGCCCCAGCAGGATACATCGTCGGCCTAGATGGAATGGCAGTTTCTAGCCCATGTCCGTCTGGGACCTACCAGTCTGCAGAAGGACAGACCAGTTGCACCGAGGCATCTCCAGGGTACTTCGTCGACTCCACCGGTTCCACCGAGCAAGTTCCATGCGGACCAGGGACATGGCAAGACATAGGGGGGGAGTCGGGGTGCCGAGAGGCCCAACCAGGTTACTTCGTGGAGGCTGAGGCTTCAACTGGACAGTCTGCCTGCTCAGAGGGCACCTACCAGCCGGAAGCAGGCCAATCTAGCTGCATTGTGGCGCCATCTGGATACTTCGTTGAGTCGCCGGGCTCCTCGGTTCTGACAAAATGCCCTTCGGGACAGCACCAGCCAACCGAAGGGAGCGCTGGTTGCGTGGTCAAGCCCATCGACCCAGTCCTGATCGGGGGTGGAGTCGCTGCCATTGTCATTCTTCTTCTTGCATCAGTAGTCGGCTTCAGGGCGTATAAGAGGAAGCAAGAGGCCGAGTTTGAGGCCATGATGTCAGAAGATTCCGAAGGAGGGTCGGATGCAGAAGAAGAAACTCTGGAGGAAATCGAAGAACCAGAGCCAGTGGACTACAACTCAATGACTGTGGCACAGCTCAAGGAACTGCTCCAAGAGCGAGACTTGACGATTGGAGGAAACAAGGCAGAGTTAGTCGACAGACTCGAGGAGGATGACATCCAACTGGCGAAGTTCAAGGCTAGACTAGGCCATGTGGAACAGGTGGTTGACGATGACGACGATGATATCCTGGGAGACCTGGACCTAGAGGACGATGACGACGATGACGACGATGATATCCTGGGAGACCTGGACCTAGAGGACGATGACGACG
>CAXEIX010000155.1:0-3084 GCA_963996605.1 uncultured Candidatus Poseidoniales archaeon
AACACGTCTACCTCGTCTAAAATTAGTAGTAGATGACTATCGCGTGAGCGAATATTACGCCTAATGCCCTGTATTACCTCGCCGGGACTGAAGCCACGCTCGGGATGCCCCGAGTCAAGAGATGATGCTATTTGCTGAAGAACTTGAGATGTGGAGGGATGGCTCCTGCAATTCACATGGGCGACCGAGACTTTCCTCTTGCCCTCCAGCTTTGTTGCGACGTCCATGCAGAAACGCCGAGTCAGAACGGTCTTCCCGGACCCAACATTCCCCGTAATCACCGCCCTACAACTGACATTGTGATTCTCAACCCCGAAGAACATCGATGCCAGATCGGACAACTCGTCATGTCTACCAACCAACTCGGAAGGGGTCCAGTCGTAGGTCAAAGGCTCCCTAGAAATCAGAACCTTGCCCGCCCCAATCCTGTCAAGGTAGTCCGCCATTGATTCCTTGTCTATTTCGACGTTCTTAGACATATTTGGTTCAGACCCGTTTGCAACCCCTTGATTGCCACATGGCTCTATTTGCTTCGGTGTTTTGATAGGCCTGAGCGTTCCAGCGCTACTTGGGGTCGTGCCGTGGTGCTGAAGAGGGTGTTCAAGAAGCCAACACGATTGAGCTTATTCGGTGCCACGCTTCTAGCGTCTTTCGAGGCAGTAAACAGCTCTGGATTCTCCGACAACATAGCACTTGGAACCGGGCTAGTCAGCCAGGACAGCATCCCGGTCGGAAAGGAGAAGATAATGCTCCCAGAGGGGGCTGACTTCGAGATTTGGGGAAATCTGGAAATCGGAGTGTTGGATTACGCAATAGTTGCATCCTTAGTTTACACATTAGTGGCATTATGGGCCCATAGGCCGATCGAAAATCAATTCGGAGTTAAGAAGTCCAGGAAATTGATCGCAGTCAAGTCCATTCGTTCCATTCGAATGGGGATCCTTGCCTTATTCGTTGCATTGATTTCTACGGCAAACAAGATGGGTAAATTCGCGGACATTTCAAACAACGTGTTGGGAAAGACCGTGGAAAATGGTAATTCAGGATCCTTCGGCAGGCATGATGGGTCATGGCAGTTTCATGAATTCGAGTGGGGACTGCTGGATTTCGTAGAGTTATCAATCCTCTTCGGGCTATGTTTCTATTTTGTGTGGAAGGGACTAGAGGTGGACAAGGCAATACTCAACCCGATTCCAGATAATAGGAATTTCATTGAGAGGATATGGGGGGGAATGAGAGAAGCAGAGAGAGACCAGAGAACGGACATAGAAGAGGGGGCAATAAAAGCCAATGAGTCGTTTACAAAACTCGTTAAAATGTTGGGCGCGGCTGCATCCATGAATGTCGCTGCATCCTCTCTGGACGAGGGCAATGTCAAGGTAGCATTCAACAAGTGGAAGAACCTCACGCACAAGAAGGGCAAGCAGAACAAAGACTGGCTTGGACTATCGGAATCTCTTGACCAGGCTGGAAGCTTCCCCGACGAGGAGGAGTGAGCAGGGCTATCGGCGGGTTAAAGCCAACATATGGGTTGCGAAAATTAAGGTGAGTGAATGGCAGGAGAACAAACGAGAGAGGAAGTAGCGGCAAGGCTGGAGGCTATTTTCTCATCGGCCATGGAAGGGGAAGATCTCGAGAAGGCCCTCGTCAGCATAGACAAGAGGCTCGACAAGTTCGAAGGCAAGTGGGGCGGATTGATCAAGTGGGCCGAGCAGAAGTACGGGGCACCAGAAGACGCAGAACAATCACCCCAAGAACAAACCAAGCAAGTTCATCGAGAACCAGAGACCTCAGAACAAGGAGAGATTTCACGCGAGGAGGCTTTCAGCAAACTGGAGTCAATTTTCCGCTCCAACATTGAAGGCAAAGAGTTGGAAAAGATGATCCAGAGCATAGACAAGAGGCTCGACAAGTTCGAAGGCAAGTGGCCGAAACTAATCCTATGGGCTGAGGAGAAGTACGGTCATGCAGAAACTAATGTGAGAGTGTCTTCAGAGGAGAATGCAATCCAGCAGGAGACCCCCGGAGTCGAACAGACGTTGGAATTGATCATCGGCGGTGAACACCAAACAGCATTGAAAAACCTCAAGAAAATGATTTCTGAAAACTCTTCAAATCCCGATACATGGGCAGCATTCTCTTCCTATTTTTCTGCAATCGGATTTTCTGGAAGGGCAAAGGATTGTGAGGAAAAGGCCGAATCCTTGTCCTAATGCTTCTTAGAAGAAAAATGGCTATTTCTTGTTTGTATCGTGATGTAGGGTCTGGGCGACAATTAAATGTGACTCGTCTTTCCAGCGTAATGTAGTTCTCATGGCAAAGAAGATTCCTGAACATGTTGCGTTCCGTTTGGCACAAAAAGCCAAGGAGGCCGAGAAGAAGGTAAAGGAGGCCGAGAAGAAGGCCAAGGAGGCCGAGAAGAAGGCCAAGGAGGCCGAGAAGAAGGCAAATCAGGTCGAGGAGAAAGAGGACGATCTCGACGACTTCGACGATCTCGACGACTTCGACGATCTCGACGATCTCGACGATCTCGACGACTTCGACGATCTCGACGACTTCGATGCAGTGGAAGAGTCACCAGACGAACCGGAAGAAGAAACCACAAGTGAAGAAGTTCCAGAAGGATCCGATGACGAACTAGATGCCTTGCTAAAGCAGGCATCCAGCTCGGAGAGCAGTGAACAAAGGATCCAGCGGGCGAATCGCCTCGTTAGTGAGGGCGACTTTGACGGCGCTCTTGAGATATGGAAGGACCTAACCGCAAGCGAAGCCGAAAATCCCGAGAATTGGAGGGGCCTGGCGTCTGTTTTGGATGAGAGGGGCCAAGCAGGGGATGCGGCAAAGGCGCAAACCTCTAGGGATCACGCAGATAGAATTCAAACTCAAGCCATCGCCGAGAAAACTGGCAGGAAGATGGAGGACATTATCGCCGATTTGATGGATGATGGGATTCTCAACTTCAGCGCCGGAACGGATGCGAAAGAAGATCAGTAGATATTCATAGAGGAATTTCGTCAGGTTATTTCTCAGTAGGTCACCATTTACATTAATAACTCATTACCCTTGGGGTAGTACAGGTATTAC
>CAXEIX010000156.1:0-3072 GCA_963996605.1 uncultured Candidatus Poseidoniales archaeon
GAGACATCAGCTCGACTCAGACGGAGCTCGTGCTGGAGCAGTACTAGCCGCTGACTCTCATGAAAATGATAATACATTCTCTCTATCGAAAAACTGCATGGATCTGGAGACAGCGGCCAATATTGGCGAGGCCCTAGGGGGCCTCGCGATCCTAGTGACACTACTATTCGGACTCAGACAGATTAGGGATTGGAATCAGACCAGGAGATTTGAGATCGCCCAGTCTGTTGCCACTAGGTTCGAGAGCCCCCTGTTCCAGTATGGGATCGTGGTAGTGGTGCTAAAAGTTCGAGAGGATATGACCTTGGAGGAACTATCTGATCTTTCCAGAGAAGAGAAGGACGCGCTTAACTCGTTTAGCCTGGGTCTGAACAGTCTCGGAATCCAGGTCTTCAACAGACTCGTCCCCATCGAAATAGTCGCAACTTACCTTCAGCCATTTACAACCATAATGGGACCAAGGTTGCGAGTCCTCTCGTCTCTTTTGATGGAGAACGCATACGCTAATCAGTTGGGAGAGGGGATTCAAGATTATGGAAATGGGAGAATGGCAGATGCAGGGCTTGACTGGATGATCTGGCTCGTGGACAGATTGGATGAATACCCCTATCCAGAAGCACCTGCGCATGTGTTGCACAAGGATTGGGAATATTAGTTTCAGATACTAGTCTCTGTTGCTACTACTTTCCATAGATTACCGCATGGGCGGGGCATACTGGAGCCCCCCCTCGGACTGCAGAGCGTTCAGAGTGCCGCTCCGCGACATCAGGCATCCTGCCATTGACGAGGAACCGCTGACGCCGTCATAGTTGCCGTCGCAGAAGGCATCGTCGTACGCCTCCCCGTAGTTCCCAACTGCATTCAGGACCCCTTGCATCCACGTATTGGAGAGGGGGTTCGACACCGTCCCGAGGCCGAGGTTCTGGTTCAGCAGCCTGTCTATGGCTGGCACGCTTGTGTCCGCGCTCTGGTAGTTCTGGGAAGAGACTCCCAGCTCCTCGGCGGTCACCATCCCATACCATACCCAGGAGACGACCTCATTCCACTCGGAGTCGTAGTCCCTTGTCACTGATGCGAGCGGCTCCTTGGAGATTATCTCGGGCATTATCGCCATTTCGAAGTCAGGGTACCCGCTCTCCTCATACTCCCATCTCATGGATACCAGGCTGGACATGTCCCCGGTAATGGCGTCGCACATCTCGTCCGCGAAGTCTGGTCCGTCGTTCCACGAGTTCACCGCCTGGTACTCCATGTCATTCTCCTCAAAGTAGTCAGCTATATTCCCGGCCGAGGTGCTGCCTATCGCGACGCAGATGCTCGCCCCATCCAGATCTAAGGCAGACTCGGCGTTGGGGAACTCGTCCCGGTTGACCATAATGCCCTGTCCGTCGTAGAAGTTTATGGCGCCGAAGTCGGCGTCGAGGTCTGCATCCCTGCTAGCCGTCCATGTCGTGGTTCGAATAAGGACGTCTATGCTTCCGTTTGCGAGGAGTTCGAATCGATTATTCCCACCTGCGTGGACGTATTGGACATCCGAGTCGGGGTCCAGACCTATCGCTGCTGCGATGGCCATGCAGTAGGAGATGTCGAGCCCCGAGTACTGCCCCGAGTCGTCCTGGTAGCCCATTCCGTACTGGTTGCTCTTGACCCCGCACTTCAGAGACCCGCGCTCGATGACGACGTCCAGAGTGCTCGACCAGTTCACCTCGGGAGGGGGCGATTCCTCGAGCTCCTCAATCGTCTCGAGTAGTTCCGAGATGGTGGAGTTGAGGGTCGCAGCGAGGTTCTGCAGGTCGGAAATCTCCGCCACTGCGTTCTCATTCGCCGTGGTGAGGTCCTGATTGGCGGCAGTCAGAGAAGAGACCTCGCTCTCGAGTGTGTCCATGGCGGTCTCGAGAGAGGACACTTGAGAGGCCAGGGACGACCTGGCGGTCTCCAGATCCACCACTTCCGACTCAAGCCTTGACTTGGATTCGTTCAGGGCTGCTATGACAGAGGATAGATGAGCAATTTCATCCGTCTTGGATGCATTCTGCTCGTTAAGGTAAGAGATATCGGATGTGTGCTGCAAAATCTGACTATCCAGTTCGGTGATCCGAGAGTTGAGCGTCTCGATGGAGACGTTCAACTGGCCCAATTCGTCCTCCAACCCGTCCAAGGTCTGGTTGAGTGATGCCATCATCCCCTGATAGTTGGCTTTCTCCACCTCGAGTTGGTCGATCCTCTCAGAACCATCTTCACCCATGCATCCGCTAATCGAAACGGAGGACAGCAAGATTGCAATTAGTACAGCATATTTCTGATTCATGTACTCTGTAGAATCCAATGAGACTTGAATATTGGCCCGGCACTGAGGATTGGAATCTCCGATGCTAAAGCGAAACAAGGTGTAAATAGTCAGATTGCCTAGTAATGGACATGAGAATGCTTCCAGTAACTGCCATTCTAATGTTGGCAATACTCACCACCGGTACGATAGGGGAGCGAGGTATCTCCCAGGAGGAGGTCGTCGTCAGCGTGGATAGCACCAACTTACGCTTCTCCCCCGAATCGGTGACCATAACCGAGGGGGATTCGGTCCGGTTCTTCTGGAGCGGGGAGCTCCTGGCCCACAATGCAGTGTCTTACGACGGCCTGTTCGACTCCGGCGACGCATCGAGGAACGTGGATTACTCGTTCATATTCGAAGTCGGTACAAACGGGACCTACGAGTATCTCTGTGAGCCTCATGAGGAATTTGGTATGATTGGTACGATAGTAGTAGAGCCCCTGAACATAGTGGAGGAAGAAGAAAGCCCGAATGAGGAAGTAGAGACGGAGTCGCTGCCTGCCGCGGGTCTACTAGGTACTGCCACGATGTTCTTCGGAGCAGCGATATATCCCAAAAAAAGAGAATAGTCTGTGTTTCGTTATATGGAGACGCCCCCTCCCATAGCCGATCAGATGGACAATGAAGGCAATAGCGGAAATGACTGGGAGATGCCGACGGAGTCGGTTCACGCAGGAGAGATGCACGACGCGTCCGGGGCCCACATCGATCCGATCCACATGACCTCGCCCTATATTTTCGAG
>CAXEIX010000157.1:0-3055 GCA_963996605.1 uncultured Candidatus Poseidoniales archaeon
CTTCACACTATGATATTCCAGTAACTGGGGACTGGGACGAAGATGAACTATCGATAATTAGGGGTATGATTGGTAGACTTGTAGAAAGAGTCGATTACACCACAATAGTGAATCATTCTGGAATCGAATTACTTCTCGGTAATCGGGTTGTAATTGATACTAGGATGGGGGCAAGTGCTGGTTCTGGAGAATCATTGGAAAGGCTACAAGAAGCGATCTCCTCCTCATTTTCCGAAGATGACGGCGGAGAAACCGATTTCAGCGTTAGAGAGGAGAAGATGAAATCAATTTCTAGATTCCAGTTTGGTTCGGACGAATGGCTGGAAGACTGTCAAATTAGAGGTAGGCCCCCAATCTTTACAATTACTAAGGATGACGTACAACTGGCAAAATGGGACCCTCGAAGAGGGAGATTCTTACTTTCCAAGGCAAGCCTCGAAACTATGAGGAGACTAAGCCTCCTAAAGTCCGTGGAAATCCATTCCGGAGCAGACTGGGTTGGAGACATATTTCCAAGCATGATTGCACACTATGATAGTTCGATTTTAGTTGGAGACGAGATTCTGGTGATTCAGGAAGGAGAACTCATAGGCTCTGCTAGAGCACTTGCCCCTGGGTGGGAATGGCCACTAGGTCCCGGCAAACTGGCTAAATCTAGACATCGTCTCTGATTATTGAATTTCAATTAATCTGGCGTAGCGGTTAAAGAGGGAGAGCAGGTCGCCCGGCTGCCAGAGGTGTAGATTTGTCAAGGATGCACAGTAAAGGTAAGGGGTCTAGCGGCTCCAGCAAGCCTCATTCGCAGACGCCTCCCGAGTGGTCAAATTCGGACAAGAAAGAGATAGAGGAGATTATTGTCCAGTTATCAGATGAAGGCCATACAAACGCTTCAATCGGAACCATACTTAGGGATAAACACGGGGTTCCAGACGTTAGGCTAGTAACCGGAGAGAGAATATCCCAGACATTGAATAGACTAGGCCAGTCTTCAGGACTCCCAGAGGATTTGATGAGTCTAATGAGGCGAGCCCTTCGCCTGATCGATCACCTCACTAAAAATTCCAAGGACATCCACAACAGGCGGCAACTGGAACTTTGTGAATCTAAGATTAGGAGACTTTCGAGGTATTACAGGGAAAATAACCAGATTGACTCAGAATGGACATACAAGAGAGACCAACTCAGACTAATGGTCGAATAATCAGTAGTGATTTGAACCCGCCTCCGATCGAAGGGGGGTGGAACCTCTTATCGAGCAGGATATTTTCAATTCAGTTCGGGACTCAATACAATTTTTCGTAAACGATACTATCAATAGTAGAAGGCCGATTCTACTAGTCTCAAAACCAAATTTGGAAGGCGCCCTCTCCATTGCTCCCATCGAAGCCGCTTTGCTAGATGCCGGAATTCCATATAAGCGTAGATTTACGTATTCTGGACCTGATTATGCCCCCTTTATCCAAATCTCAGATGGCTCGGATACGACAATAAATGATCCCTCCGGGCTGTCGCTTTCTACAATCATTGTCGACGGATTGAGGGGGAGGCTAGGCGACTTCCGTAAGGGCCCTCTCAGCTCAGTTGCTCAGGCGCACGCCCTTGCCATGTCACTGAATCCTCTAAGTCTTCGTCTTAGGAGGATGCGACCATGGATTTTGTCTGGAAATTGGATCAATGGAGCACTAGACACAACATACGATCCAGTTTACTCCTACTTGAGGGATCACCTTTCAGCAGAGGGATCAATCCGCGTAATCCCAGTCACAGAAGTCGTTAATCTTGATTTCAATAATTATTCATGGCTTGAACGAAGTGATATAGGGGAAGCAATTAGGGACTGGAATAATTCTGATTTGCAAAACTGTGAAAGAATCATGGGGAGTTTGGTTAGACCAGTTCTTAATTCCAGCCTCCCCTCAACATCAAGGTTAGAGGAATTGCTTTGGCACTGTGTTCTAGGATCTGGTTGGAAATCAGATCTAGCATCTCAAATCAGCATAGCTCAGTCCAATTGGGACAATTTCACTCCAATCGAGTCGGCTTCTATTGTTGCAGATTCTCTTGTTTCCACAGGACAAATTTGACTATTCGATCCTGAGAATGCTGCTGCACCCGGAGCATTCAATCCTTATTGGCCTAATATCAGATTCAACTGGGTTCCTTTTCCCGCATGAAGGGCATTTCACTCTTCCACCCTTCTTCGAATTTCTCTGACTATCGCTATCTTCAATCACTGGTGAAATTATGGCAGCAGGGAAAACCAGTAACACGCTTGACCCGACTACTCCAAGGACAATTGGCATGGGCAGACCAAACCAATATATCGAGAGAGAAAGAACCCCCAACACGCCAATCATGATCATACTGGGGACCCTGGTTCTCCTTTTCGTCAGCGCCATTCCTATTCCCAAGGCCAAGCATAGGGCGAACACAGAAATCATAGCCGAAATTAGAGGACTGAATAGGAGTGCATTTTTCGCTTCAAAATCAAGTCTAAAATCAGTATCAGATTCTATGCCCGACTGATCCATAGTGAGGATTTCCATCACAATCCATCTTCTATGCGTATAATCGACGTCTCCATTGTCCAGATTAACCCCGTCGAATCCTGAAAGCATCCCTGTCCGAATCTCGAATGAAAGATCAACCTCTTCCCAAAAGTCATATCCCCCAGGTTTGATGAAATCCTCAATCAGAGTCTGCCTTGAGTCCCTCTCAACTCTGTAACTCGACTCAATATATATGGAAATCTCATCTGAGTTGAAAGCCCTAGATGGTCCTAGATCTATACTCACAACTAAAGGCCCAAAATTAACAGGATCTACTCCGAAGACAGATTCAGAATTGATCATTAGGCCAATGGAGAGAAAAGATTTCAAATCGGACTTTGAACCTTTCAGATGACTCTCCAGTGCTGCCAGTTCTGAATTGTCTACTCTGGCATTTGACTTCTCTGATTGGCTAACGGAATCTGAAAATGTATTCAGATTTCTCCACCAACTATTCGATCCTAGGCTCTTGTTTCCAATATTGTCGAGACCCCACCTCATCCACT
>CAXEIX010000158.1:0-3008 GCA_963996605.1 uncultured Candidatus Poseidoniales archaeon
TCCCGAATCACTTAATGCCCTTATTGACGGAAATCCAGGTGATCTGAGAGCCCTAGTCCGAGATCTGCAGTCACTTTCTTGCATAGTTGATGGACACATCGAAATGAGTGCGGTTCGAGACCTCTCAGATGCAGTAGTCAGGGATTCTCAGATCAACGTTTTCAACTCCCTAAAGAAAGCCTACATGGCTCGAACAGGCGAAGCAGTTTCGGAGATTGTCCGAAACTCAGACAAGGACCCAGATGAGATGCTAGCTTGGTTCGCTTGGAACAATCAGTCGATTATGGCAGTATCCGGCTTGGAGTCGGTATCCGGGGCCATGTGTAGGTCAGATTCATTTCTCGCCACGAAATTCTACAATCGGGCTTTCAGGTCATGGTACTGGGGTTCAGCATTGCCTTCCCATGCGATAGCTTCGGTCTCTACTGGTGATGGCGGGAGAGAGGTATTCGTCAGTTTCCCCGACTTTCTTCGGAGAGGGGGCGAAACCTGGCGAACAGGGAGTGTTATCTCCGGACTTTCGGAGAGATTTGGATCCAGTCGCGCTTCGATAAGGGAGGACCTGTGGCCTACACTACTTGCAACCCATAACTCCAGCCTAGGGGGCTCTGAGACTGATTTCAGAGTAGCTAAGAAGATGGGCTTATCCGTAGAAGATCACCTTGCAATGCATGGGATTCCGAAATCTAGCAAGAGTGCAAAGGAGATAATCAAGAATTTTGGGGAAGAGGAGCTAGGCAGGAGTGCCCAGATACTAGTGACGGAGGCCACGGATAATCAAGTTGTAGACGATGACCAGCCGACTCTAGACAGATTCGGCTAGTCTGATCCCCATGTTCTTGGGTGGAGAAGCACCAGAACTGTGAGCAATTCGAGACGGCCTAGCCACATCAGGATCGTGGAAGCCAGTAGTGAGGGGGTACTCATCGCAGCCCACGAGGCAGCTGCTCCAGAAGGGCCGAAATCACCCAATGCAGGTCCGGTATTTCCGAGTAATGATATGGATACTGATAATACGTCATCCATGTCCAAATTTGGTTCGAGGAAAGAAATGGTTAGCATTGATGCAGTGACTACGACCATCCATGAACTAACCATCCCCAGAATGATCCATACCCTTTCCTCATCAACCACGGAACGGTTGAATCTGATAGCGACAACCCTTCTGGGTTGGATGATTTTCATGACTTCCCTCTTTGCCAATTCAAATGCAATTCTGATTCGGAGAACCTTGAGTCCTCCGCCAGTGGATCCTGCACTAGCCCCAATTATCATCAAGAGAAGAAGGACGAACTGGCTGAAGACTGGCCAATCAGAGAAGTTAGAGCTGGAATACCCAGTGCTGGTAATAGAAATGGCCTGGAAAATAGAGTGCCTGATTGATTCCAAGAGTCCGTATCCCAAATCATCCGAGCGATAGATGTTTACTGACATAGCAATCCACGCTATGAAGACAATGAGCAAATATGTTCGAAGTTCTTCGTCCTTCCAGATCTCATTTGATCTACCTGAGAATGCAAAATATAGCAGACTGAAGTTTATGCATGTGAGTAGCATAAAAACCATTACTATAGATTCGATTATGGCGTCATCGAAGTGCATTATTCCAGCATCAGTTGTTCCGAATCCACCTGATGGCATTGTCGTAAGGGCATAGTTAATTGAATCGAAAGAGCCCATCTTTGTAAACTGGGACAGGAGGATTGCCTCTAGAAGCGTGAGACCGACGTAAATGGCCCATAGTTTGCGAGCGGTACTCTCTAGGGTTGTTCCGAGATTCGAAACCGATGGCCCTGTTAGTTCGGCCCGGGCTAACGCCATGCCCCCGCCAAGAGCCCTGGAGAAGATTAGGAGCCCGAGCATAATTACTCCCATTCCGCCGATCCACTGCGAAATTGAGCGCCAAAGAATGAGGCTTTTCCTCTGACTCCCCAGGCAGTCCCCCTCAAATTCATTGATTCCTACCATACCGGAACCACAGACTGGACTAGTGGCAGGATCAACAAGTGATGCGCCCGTAGTCGTGAAGCCCGACATGGACTCAAACCACGAGTGGAGTAGGCCATACGAAATCTGACTAACAGAATTCTCATTGCCTGGATGCCAGTATTCTTCGAAGGGACCGTGGAACATCCCACCCAGCCAGAGAGGCAATGCCCCGACTATAACCACAGGGATCCATCCTAAAGCAACAGAGGCAAATGCTTCCCTGTCCCTTACACGTGCTGAAGGGTCAGAAACGCGAGAGTGGAAGACGAGAGCGTATCCCGCCGAGATAGAAATGAGAGTGGGTATTGCAAATGTACGAATTGCAGGCTCTATGCCCTCCGAATATAGGCTGTAGAATCCAACTACAGCCAAGGGCAATGAAACCAATCCGATGGTCCAACCTAGAACTAGGCTTACAACCTCCCAGCGCATATTAACTCCGTAGTGACTCCTCAGCCTTCCCTACATCGTCAATTTCTAGAATCAGATATATGCGATCCCCTTCCTCCAGGGTGCCAATCTTCTCTTCCACGATATTGTTGAAGGTCCCATCTAACCCCATCCTCTCGAGCATTACTAGATTTGCCCCGATGATATCCTCGACTTCTTCCAATTCTTTGCCCAATAGTGAACTGCCGGGATTGATTTCGGCAGACATCGAAACAAGCGATGGGATTCTCGGGATTGGTTCGTATAGCCCTGGAACATGCATGTGGATTGCTTTGAGTATTGACTTCACAGCAACTCTACGCTTGCTGATAGGCCTTAGGCCGATTCTCTGAATAGCCTCTACTAGTGCTCTATCCTTGAGAATCAACCCAGTTCTGGAGACGCCCTTGTCAAAGGTCCTCATTGCGATTGAAATATTCAGATTGTCGTCACTGAGTGTTGAAATTGCAATATCGTGATCCTCTACTGCTAGTTCCCTTAGCAGATCTTCATCCTGGGGGTCGCCGTGAATCACGTCCAGACGCTTGTTTACCCCTATTCGTGAGCCGACGATTGCATTTGCTGCATCC
>CAXEIX010000159.1:0-2989 GCA_963996605.1 uncultured Candidatus Poseidoniales archaeon
CCCTGAGCCAGTCTCAATCACTCTAGCAGAAAGATCCCTGCACCCGCCTCCAAACTTCACCAGTATAGGGTCGACCTCGTTGCAGTTGGAAACCAACTCTTCCTTGGCCGCCAGAATCGATTCCATCGCACCATTCGGATCTTCACAACCAACGACTTGAATTTGCCCGATCATCACGGGGTCGTCATTGTCCGAACTAAAACCGCCGTTGGCTAGACACCTCTTCGCCATGTTGCTCGCTGCAGCAACCACGCTAGGCTCTTCCAGAACGAATGGGATTGCATAGTGGGACCCATCGATAACGAAGTTGGTAGCCACGCCTATGGGGAGCGAGTATGTGCCTACGACATTCTCTATCATCCTGTCTGCCGACTCTTCATCCAACTCTCCCGAGTCGGCCCATGCTTCTACCTGTTCATCGCTCAATTCCGCAATCTCAGCGAGAAGCTTCCTCCTCTCTGAAACTGATAGTTTGTAGAACCCTCCGATGCGACTATTCTCTATTGGCATATCTCTCAGACTGAAGACATGACAACGGGTTTCTAACCTTTTTCGAGCAAAACACCTCTCAATAATGCGTTAATTTGGCTGTTAACGCTTCGTTAACGCTTTAGTAACCCGTTAATATTGCGTTAAGGGCGTAAATGGAAAAATAGATACTGAATCAATTATTGCTAAATCTAACTCTCCGCTATTGCGAATTACCCGTTAATTGGCACTCTGCAATGCGTGATTATGCGTGAACATTAAGAATCCCAGAGGGTGCTGGTGGCTTATGGTGTTGAGCGACCTCTCTCCGTCAGATCTCCCGACTCTCCGTGGAAACCCCTTCGACTCCAGACCGATCGAGAGGAACAGAGCCAGTGAGATAGTCGGAAGGGAGGATATCCTGATTAGGTGGAAGGAACATATGCACTCACAATCACCTAGGATGATTCTTCTAAACGGGGAGAGGGGTTCTGGTAGGACATCCCTGATCAACGCAATTTCCTCCCAGACCGACGATCGTTTCGTCGGTACATATTGGCATACCGAAGCTCCTCTTAATTGCGCTCTGGATGAACTTGCCATCACGTTCTGTGGCCATGAAATGCCACCTAGTATGCATCAGAAAGTAGAGAGGGCGGTGGAGACTTTGGACACACTATCGGGACCATTGCCCCTGGTCGCTTTGGACTACCCTTCGCACGTAGACTTAGCCTCATTCCTTTCTTTGATTTTACCAATATTGCAAAGACTCCGAGCGCTCGTGGTCGTTTCAGCTTCCAACTCCCAAATGGCTTCTCTAGACGAGTCTACCAAGGATGTGTTCGACGAGATTGTCACAGTTCAGCCATTTTCTCGCCAGCAAATCCAGTCTCTTAGCGACCTCAGGATTCGTAGGATGTCCAATGAAAGGTGGCACATAAGTGGCAATCTGCTTGACGCAATCATGTCCAGAACAGGTGGAAACGCTAGATCCGTAATCGGAATCCTGAGGGATCTAGTGGATGAAAGGAGAGGTCTCGGTTCCGAAGGAACTCTCGACTCACTGAGGGATTGGAGACCCGAAAAGAAGGAAACTATACCCGATCATCGCCTAGGAGATGGCGAGTTAGAAACCTTTGAGAGGAAAATTCCTCAATCTGAGGATACAGTATCAGAAGAAATTGTAGAAGATTGGCCTATTGAAGATGAGCCAGAGACAGGATTCGTTGAGAATGAAGAGGAAGACGAAGAATGGGACGTAGAACCAGATGATATGTGGCCAGAAGAGGAGCCTACTCGGGAAGATCCTGTGGTGGATGAAATCGATGAGGAAGAACTTGGTGAAATCGCACCAGATAGTGAAATCACCTCTGAGAGCCACGAGAAAATCACAGGATGGTCAGCCGAAGAAGGAACAGTTCTCTCGATGGACGAGGGAACTGAACCACCAGCTAGCGGCCGAAATAGGGGTTTCTCTGGACTACTAAATAGATCTAGAATAACAAATGACGCCATGCCAACTGGTCCTGACTACTCTGTCACCATCCAAGAGCCGGATATTGGTGAACCCAAGGCTACTCCCAGGGAAACTCCAATCGAAGAAAGGCAGCAACATTTGCCACCTGAGCAAAGTAGCAAGTCAATTAGTACTGAAACAAACTCCTTCGAGGAAAAAAAGGTATTATTCTCCGAAGGTGAATTATGGACAGTAGACTCGGATTTGGAGGAGACCCTGCCTGAACTCCCCAGTGAGCCCGAACGCGAGCCTGAGTTCGAGACCGAACTCGATCCCGAGGATTCTTTCGAAGAAATAGAGATTGCTATCACCACCGAGGAAAGGCCTCGGACAACTGTCCCGCAAACCCCAATTGTCGTTAAAGGACCCTCATGGGAATCGAAGGACTCAGTCGATCAGAACCATCTGGGAAGTATGAGTGACGCCGAGAGATTGGTTGTATCTGTGGCCTCATCTCGAGAGATTTCTCCCTCTGATGCGGAGATCCAAGCGCGGCTTGAGGTAGGTAGGCCCCGCCTTTCGCAGATATACAATTCACTACACAAATCAGGCATACTGGCCGTGAGGAAGGAAGGGAGAAGTAGGCTATTCAAGCTAAGCGAAGGTGCAGGTGCATTGCTGAGCGAGGGATGACCATGTCGGATACAATAACCATTGAGAGAATCGAGAGATACCTAGCACTTACTACCGAGGCTAGGTCTAAGGCTACACCTTCTGCCTCGAGCAAACTCGACGAAGATCGCCTGAATGAGATGCTTCGTATGTGCGACGACTATACTGCCGATGCACGGCATTTCGCCTCCGAGGGAGACTTAGTTAGCTCCTTCGGGGCAATCAACTATGCCCATGCGTGGCTAGACGCCGCAGTCAGGATCGGACTGATGGATGGGCATGGCGACGATCGGCTGTTCACACTACCCTAGGCCTCGACCATCCTCAGGGAAGGTCCAGATGTAACTTCGATGTACGAACACCCACTCTCTACAAGGCGCTTCTTCAGCACCC
>CAXEIX010000160.1:0-2988 GCA_963996605.1 uncultured Candidatus Poseidoniales archaeon
GAAAATTACTACGAATAAGGATAAAATTATCTTATATTTTTTACGTTTTGAGGAAATATGTTGTCAATGCCAATATTGGATATTGCAGTAAAAAAAACACACAAGGTGCAAAAAGTACACCAATCAGTCCTGATACTCCCAATCGTCGTACTGGTCGTCCCCATCTTCATCCCAGCCTTGGTCGTCGTCGAATTGCTCGCTGAGACGGCTCCTGCCGAAGAGGAATGCCATGGTTGCGGACAGCATGGCCGCTAGGCTGCCAATCGCAATGATGGAAATCTCTGGGTTTAGCTTCATCTTGTCCATTATGGTTAGGGGGTGTGCGTTGTCGCCAAGCCCGTCGGAGTTCCTGTCGACCCATTCGCTTGCATCGAACGGGAATGCGTCTTCCTGGTCTGTCACTCCGTCGTTGTCGTCGTCCGGGTCTATGAGGTCGCATGTCAGATCCCCATCGAAGTCCGAGGGGACCTCGCTGGATGCGATCGGGGAGGTCTCGCACACTGCCTCAGTGGTATCGGCCCATCCGTCGTTGTCGTCGTCCGCGTCATCGCCGTCCCCCTGGCCGTCTCCATCGGTGTCCTTCGTCTCGGTTGGGTCGAATGGGAAGGCATCGTCGAAGTCGAGGACTAGGTCGTTGTCGTCATCGTCGTCTAGGTTGTCGCAAATCCTGTCTCCGTCGAAGTCGTCGGGGACGGATTGCGGGTCTCGGGGGTCGGTTCCGCATATGCTTAGTTCGTCGGAGTCGCTCCAGCCATCGCCATCGTCGTCAGGATCGGAGTTTGACCCCTGGTTGTCCCCATCGAGGTCATCCCACTCGTTGGGGTCATAGGGGAACGCGTCGATGGAGTCGTTCCAAGCGTCGTTGTCGTCGTCTGGGTCGACTACGTCGCAAAGCCTGTCCCCGTCCCAGTCATCGGGCGTGGATTGGATCAGGGATGGGTTTGTGCCGCAATTGGCCTCGTCTACGTCGTCCCATCCGTCGTTGTCGTCGTCTGGGTCTGCGTTGTCCCCGACGAGGTCCCCGTCGTTGTCATTCCACTCGCTGGAGTCGAATGGGAAGGCATCGAATGCATCCTGGTAGCCATCGTTGTCGTCGTCTGGGTCTGATGAGTCTCCGATGCCATCGCCGTCGGTGTCGGTGCTCTCTGAGTCGTCGAATGGGAAGTCGTCCAGGTCGTTACCTATCCCGTCTCCATCTACGTCGTCGTCCAGCTCGTCACAGACCCCGTCTGAGTCGGTGTCATCAGGGATGGAGGAGGGGTCGAGCGGGTCGGAAAGGCAGTCTTCCTCTACCCCGTCGTAGAAGCCGTCGCCATCGTCGTCCCCGTCGGAGTTGTCCCCGATCCCGTCGCCATCGGTGTCGTTCCACTCGCTTGAGTCGTAGTCGAAGCTGTCGGTTGGGTTGTCATAGCCGTCGCCATCGATGTCCTCGTCGAGGATGTCGCAGATTCCGTCTGAGTCTAGGTCGTCGGGGAAGGAGTCGGCGTCGTACCCATCGGTGCCGCAGGAGTACTCGGCGGAATCGCTCCAGCCGTCGTTGTCGTCATCGGGGTCTGAGTTGTCGCCAGTCCCATCGCCGTCGTTGTCTGACGTCTCGTTCGCGTCATCCGGGAACGAGTCGTTCGCGTTGTCTACGCCATCTCCGTCTATGTCCTCGTCCAATGGATCGCAGATTCCATCAGCATCCGTGTCGTTCGGTATGCTGGCGTTGTCGAATGGGTCGGAGCCGCATGCGTACTCGTCATCGTCGTAGAATCCGTCGCCATCTGCATCGAGGGTAAATATCCATACTGAGAGGTTGTACTGGTCGCCTCCGCTGTATGCGCCTACTGCTATGACTGCGTTAGATCCTCCGAGGTTGGCTCCGGAGTTGTTGGAGGAAACTGACTGCGGGTTGTTGTAGTAGTCCGAGTCTACAACGTTGTTCGCACCGTCGTAGAGGAACAGGGTGAGCCAGTTGGACTGGCCGTACCCAGGGGAGAGCTCGGCCGTTATCCCATGGTCTACAGGGACGTACACCTGGTAGTAGTCGTAGTCGTCCGAGCCGCTGTCTACGTAACCCGGCCAGTCGGACTGCCCGGTGGTCGCGTTGACCAGTGGGGTGGCGTTGGAGAACGAGTCTCCTGCATCTCCTCCGGTGTATGCGTCATTCTGGTTCAGCCCGGGAACCTGGGACTGGTTTAGCAGGGTGATGTTGAGGGTGTAGTTACCCTCGCCAGCGTTCCCCCACCAACCGGAAGAGGCCTGCACTAGGACGTACACGGTGGAGTTGCTGACATCGGTTGAGCCGCTCCCGACGATCTCTGGGTTGTCGGACGTGCTAGAGTCCAGCATCGACTGGGAGTCGTCGTACAGGGCGAGGTCGAAGTCGTCTGAGGAGTCGTTCCAGGAGAGTTCGGCCTCAATCGCGTAGCCGGATGGTATCTGAACGGAGTAGATGTCGTTGTTGTCCGACGAGTCGGATATCCAACCGTAGTATGTGCTGTTGTTGGATGGAAGTGCTAGGGAGGTCGCGAAGTCGTCACCGGCATCCCCTCCGGAGTTGGCGTCGTTCTGGTTGAACGCCGGACTGTCGGAGAGGTTGGCTATTCCTATCGTCAGGTTGTAGTCTAAATCCGATCCTGAGTAGGCGGTTACTCGATAGTATATCGTGGTCCCGCCGATGGATGAAGAGTTCCCTGAAACTTCCTCCGGGTTGGTGGTGCTGGTTGCGGAAGAGTCCAGCGAGCTGCCCGATGCCGAGTACATGTACAGGTCGAGGTCCGCGGAGGAGTTGATCCATGAAACGGACGCCCATGACGTCCAGTTCGCGGGTACGTCGACTGCGAAGTAGTCGTTATCGTCCCAGTTTTCATCGACCCACCCTTGGAAAGTGGTCGAGTTCCCCGTCAGGTTGACTGCTAGTGCGGTGCCTAGGGTGTCTCCGGCATCCTCTCCGGAGCCAGCATCGTCCTGGATGGATCCGGGCTGCCCCGATGTGGAGAATAG
>CAXEIX010000161.1:0-2982 GCA_963996605.1 uncultured Candidatus Poseidoniales archaeon
CTGGAGTCAAACGAACTTGGTAATGGGACCCTTCTTCTGGACATGTCAAATGGCTCCGAAGGGGCCGCAATCGATCTCGTGCTAGACAGGATTTGGCTCAATGAGTCATATGACGGAACCGATTTGATCAGCCAGGATTTCGAGATGATGGGGTCGGGAGGGCTGTTATTCAACACCGATGAAGGAGGCGAGGGGGCATCAATCAACGCAGATGTAAACGACGCCTACGTCCTCCGATCGTTCCGCGATGGCAAAGTCACTGAGAGGATGATGTTTGAGGGGGATGGGTGGATTTCGATCAACGGAGGAGACAACGAGAGCTCAGGTGGCGTTTACGGGGAGGTCTTCTTGCTATACTTTGAGATATGGGACGAGGATGGATTCCGGAGATTACAGGACATCCAGGTCGAGGCGAATGCTTCAGCAAGAGTATCCGCAGTAGGAGAGGCCTTCTCTTTCGAACTGGACGAACTAATCTTCCGAGAGAAATGGGAAGAGGGCGTTAGGACTGACCAGTACTCTAGGATATTCGGAAGCGGGCAGTTCGACTTTATCGCATCCGAGGATTCTCCATATATCGAAGCCAATGGGACGATCCCCCTGATTCACTTCCAATCAGAGGGGGGAGAAACTGTCGCTGATACACTCATTGTGGATGGTACGTATGACGGAGATGCAGAGGGATCCTTCGGCCTAGTTCGCCAGATAGTTGAGTCAGGAGTCTACGAGAATGCAACTGGGGCTCTCTTCGAGGCTGACAAAATCAGGAATGAGTTTTGGTTCAATGTTTCCGCTACTCCCTTCGGCCCAATCGATCAGGAGTTCGGAGCCGAACACAACCTCACGTACGAGTATGTGGTCCCACAGGATGACTGGATAAATCGAACAATCCGCTATACATTCGTTGAGGACAATGGCTCCACTGATGACGAATACCCGGAAAACTCCCCAATAATTCAGAATCCGGAGGCACCGGAGGCCAGTTCGATTTTCTCCACACACATCTCAAGAGAGACAGGGGTATGCCCCCAGATCCTGGCTATTGGGGACTCATTCTCCCTAGTTGGAAATACAGATATGATTCTGGATGTAACCGTTCATGGGACTAGCACCGACTCAATCGATGGTCACACCGTATCTATTGCTGAATGGGAGGGTTTCTTCGGAGAAATGAGTTCAGCAAATGGCAGCATAATCAACGAAGGGCCGCTATCAGGGCTCCTGAACGAAGTTAGTAGGCTAGTCATAATAGATCTAGGAGAGGGCTCAGAAATATCCCTGATCGAGAACCAGAGAATGGATAGGATACTTTCTCCATCGATAGTTACATTCGATGAGAACACGCCTCCGTCATTATCTGACGACCCTGGTTCCTCGTTAAGGTTCCGCGAATCCGCACTATCGACCGAGGGCGGCGTGGCTCATCTGGAGGTTGTAGTGAATGACGTTGACACGGACATAAAATCCGTCAGCGTAGACCTATCCTCGCTCGGTCTAGGGATAGTCGACCTTTCTGATTCTGGTCTGCAGGGGGATCAGGTGATCCATGATGACATCTGGACGGTCAGAATTGTCCACAATGGACTCCAGAGTGGGGACCTCCCTATATCGATCCTCATGGAGGACTACTGGGTAACAGTCCAGCAGAATGCCAGTATCCAGATTTCTAACGCCCCCCCCCGAGTAATACACGTCGATTTCACTCCAGAAAGTACGTTCAGGGGAGAGTCGATCGTAGTAACAGTCGGAGCATACGATGGCCATGGAATCAAATCAGTGTCGGTGAACTTACAGTCAATTGGGGGCGGCTTAGCACAATTGAGCAACATTGGCCAAGAGGACTGGGACTGGCAACTTGCTGGCGATCAACGAACCTCCAGAATCGACATCTGGTCGGGCATTTTCGAAGTTCCAGCAAGTATGTCTCCAGGCAGGCAAAACATCCCGATTCTACTAGAAGACATTGATGGGGCGTCGATCTCGACGATACAAATTGGTGGTGTCCACACAAGTACCATTGGCCAACAAGCCGCGAAGATCCTAGTCGGAAACCAACCACCTTCTATCACAAATCTTACTTTCCTCAAGGATGGTAATGAGGTAGAAGAAGTCACTTCCTTGGCATCAGGAGGCGAGGAGGATTATACAATGGAAGTTGGGATACATGATTACGATGGGATATCCTCGGTCCAAGCTAAGATTGGCCGCTTGGCCCCAATTGGACAGTCAGAAGCATGGCTCTTGTTGGTAGATGATGGGACTGGCCCTGACAGGGTTCCTAAAGATGGGATTTTCTCTCTCTCTTTCTCCGCTAGGTCATCATTGAGCGAGGGCGAGTTGTCTCTATTGATCAGAGCAACGGATGTATTTTTGTCCACGACACCTGCTTCCGAACAATTGCACAATGTCTCCATAATAAAGTCTGATTCCGGGTCACAGGGGACGTCCTGGCTCTCGGATTACTCTACGGAGTTAGTCTTAGCATCCATGTTCTTGCTATTGTCACTAGGGGTTGTTGCTTTCGTGCAAATTGTCAGGAATTCCGAACTTGAGTAGTATTGGTGCGAGTGCCGGGATTTGAACCCGGGTTCCCACGTTGGCAACGTGGGGTGATAACCGCTACACTACACTCGCGCACTCTTTGCAAACCAGACTGGCTTTTCTAAGCGTCGGTATGCCCCTCGACTAGATTTGAGACTAGTGATCGTATGGTATCTCGTGTTTTTCTGTAGACTTCCTTCTCCCCTCCATGGGGATCCTCCAAACCCCAATCCAAGTCTATTGGAATAGTTGGGCAACTAACTCCACATCCCATGCTGATAATCGCATCGTATTCCCCCGGATACACTGCATTGATATTTTTAGGCCTAAGTCCAGAGGTATCTATTCCGAGCTCCTCGAGAACATCTATTGCATATTCTGCGACTCGACCGGATTCTGGAGGATGAGTTCCAGCCGAAGCAGCCTCATGTCCGAGATCCC
>CAXEIX010000162.1:0-2966 GCA_963996605.1 uncultured Candidatus Poseidoniales archaeon
GCGACCACCGAGATCTACACTCTTTCCCTACACGACGCTCTTCCGATCTTTTACTCACATTTATTCACTATCCCGAGGGCACCCACTGATTCTAGAATTGATAAACAGGGGGAATGTTGCCGAGACATTCCATGCCACACTAGAGGCATTTGTTGAAAAGGAGATATTTAGCCGACTCTCAGGTCCAGAAAAACGCCTATTGGGTGCCATTGCAGTATTTCGTGAACCCATCTCAGTGCAGGCTATCAATCAAGTAGAGGGCAGCGTAGACCTACTAGACGACTTAGTCGAGAAGGGGCTGGCTCGCCAATCTGATGCTGATAACTTTGATGTCCACGACCTAGTTCGTGAATTCTTGTTAAGATCGATGGACGAGGAAATGAGGAACTCCCTCCATTTGGCCGCTGTCAATTGGTATAGGGAGAAGAAGGACGATGCTACGGATCGAATTGAGTTCATCTACCACCTTAGCCATACAGGGGACGAAGATGGTATTGCCGAGGTCTTAATTTCCGAGGGACATGGCTTGGTTAGTACTGGTCACACAGAATTACTATCGATACTCAACTCTCTAGAAAGCAGTGATTTTGACTCCAAAAGTAGAGGTCTAATTAGGGAACTAAAGGGTGACATACTGACTATCCAGGGGAGGTGGGATCAGGCCGAAGAAGAATACGATGCCGCTTCAAAACACATTGGAGGGGGCGCCCCTAGTAACGAGCTCGCCCGTCTTCTTTCTGCTAGGGCAGATATAGCAGTAAAGAGAGGGGCAATGGACGATGCACTCGAACTTCACAGAAAGGCACTGGAGATTCAGATTAGCATTAGGGACGCTGTCGGAGCAGCAAGAAGCTACAACAACATGGGGCATATATTCCGTCGAAGGAGAGATTCCCGTAGAGCACTAGAGGTGTATGGGAATGTAGAGGAACTCCTGGAGAAGGAGAAAGACCCGGTTTTGAATGAAGCCAGAATTAGACTAGCATCGGCCTTCATAGAAATGGGGGAGTTGGACAGGGCAAGGGAGCACGCTATTTTTGCCTATGAGGACACCAGAGATTCGAATCAAGATTTCCTCCATGCCCGGTCAAGAGCTGTCCTAGGGAGGTACTATGCAAAGATTTCAGATAACGATCTTGCACTATTCCACTACTCTGGAGCACTCGAGACTCTCTCCGATCAAAACGACCCCCAAAGTACTGTGGAGGTAGAGATGCTGCTCGGACAGGTACTAATCGATGCAGGTCGTAGAGAGGAGGCCGCAGAGCACTATCTCAACGGTTTAGCAGTCGCAGAATCAAACGACTTCCGTATGCTGCAAGGAGAATTACTAGCAAGGCTAGGTGAAGTTGAGGCTGATCGCTCCCAGAGGATGGATTATCTGCAGAGGTCCCTTTCCCTCTTCAGAGACCTTGGCGCTGTAGGAAGGATGAAAGAAGTTCAGAATTCAGTTCACAGAGCAGTAATGGGCAGATAGTCACACTGCCACAATACTATTCGGATTAGACTGCCCCGTACAAAAACTAAATTCCGGTCCAAGTTGCCTAGAAATGGAGATATTTCCAGTAAACTCATCTCCAATCGCCATTAGGACTTCGCTCTCAGCCAAATGGGGTGCGTTATTTCTCTCTGAAAGGTGACATAGGACAATACTCTCCAAATCTTCATGCATAACTTCCAGCAGTACATCTCCGGCTTGTCTATTAGAAAGGTGACCCCCTCTGCCCGAAATCCTCCTCTTCAGAGATTCGGGATAAGGTCCACCAACTAACCTCTGGTGGTCATAGTTTGCCTCAATTGAAATGTGGTTGCAACCAGATAAATGCTTGATTAGGTCTTGCGGGGCTTCTCCCAAATCTGTAACAATTGCAGCACGATCCCCATTCCCATCACTCGCAATTAATGCCACATTGTCCGCATCATCATGAGGGACGGGAATTGCCAACATGCTAAGGTCCGAAGAGAACTCGACTCTCTCTAGATTGCCAAATGTGATGCATTCTTCTACTAAATCCCACTCCATCTTCGATGCAGTTCCTAGATTGCAGTGTAGGTCAGAACCCCACTTCTTTGATGCTCTAAGTGCCGAACCAGAGTGATCCTTGTGATGATGAGTAACCACAATAGAATCAATATTGCTAGGCTTAATTCCGGCTATTCCAAGCCTCTTCTCGGTTTGTTTGAGGCTGAAACCACAGTCGACAAGAACATTGCAGTCCCCGGAACTGACAACGGTGGCATTTCCACGACTGCCAGAACCCAAGTGCGTAATCCCAATTGCCATCAAATAACACGCGGTTCCAGACGCCCTTTCAACAAATCCATGAAAAATAGTCAATAATTACTATTTTGAAACATCAAACTCATCCCGGGCCTTCGTATCAGCATATGTCCGAACGACGCTCCATCACCATGATAAATCTCTGAACCCGGCATTTTGTATAGAGGTGGGCAGATGCGTAGGAAGCAAACAGCTTTACTAGTAACAATGTTGATTTTTTCCAGCCTAGCATTCGTCTCCCAGACTCGCCCACAATCACCAGTATCTTCCACTGATCCTAATTTGGCAGAAGGGACAGAATCTCCTGTTACCGACCAAGATGGGGACTTAATGCCTGATCTTTTTGAGGTGATTTTCGGAGAATCTGTAGTTATTGAGACTACGTCATTCCAGGGCACCATATCTGGCCTCGATCCATCAGATTCTACAGATAATTCGACTGATCACGACAGAGACGGCTTAACTGCCTTGCAAGAATATTGCTGGCCCTACACCTTGGATAATTGCTTTGAAGAACGCAATACACTAACAGGAAAATCACCAGAGGAAAGCGGATCTGGATTGCGAGAGTATCTGGACCCAAGATCTTCAGATACTGATGGCGATGGTTTGCCTGATGGATATGAAGTACACATGTGCACTTTGGGAGGGCTGTACAAAAAAGATCCAAATGACCCCCTGAATT
>CAXEIX010000163.1:0-2963 GCA_963996605.1 uncultured Candidatus Poseidoniales archaeon
ACTTGCAGATAGAGATCCTTAATCAACGGCCTGTAGCGCTTTTCGAGCGCCCTCCTGATGGGGAAATAGGTGATGCATATATTTTCAGTAGCTCATCATTCGATCCTGATGGCGATTCTTCTGAATTATCTCACTACTGGACTTTCTCGGATAGAGAGTCCCCAATTGAGAATTCCACTTCGGTTAGTAGAACCTTTTCCAATCCGGGACTGCACAGTGTTTCTCTGACAGTTGTAGACGAGCGGGGTTTGGAATCGGCTCCGAAGACTTTCCTGCTGTATATCGAAAACCCGTTGCCAGTTCCAATAATGACGTTCAGCTGCCCTAGTGACGAAGAAGGATTAATGTTTGAAATTCCTGAAGAGGGAGGGGGAGTGACTTGGAAGGTTCCAAGAACTGATGAGGGCGGTGCATTTGTTGCTCCTGGAAATCTAATTAGATTCGATGGAAGTGGTAGTTTCGACGCTGATCCAGAATTCGAAGGGATGGCGTCCACAGACTTCAACAACCCGGATTGGAATGGGATTGTCGATTGGATATGGGACTTTGGAGATGCTAGTCCACCTTCCTCCGGCCCCCAAGTCTGGCATAGCTTCGAGAGATCAGGAGAGTATACAGTCAGACTGACCGTTGTTGACGGTTTTGGAGGGGGGGACTCCAATACCACAGAGATGAAGGTGATTGTTTCGTCGGCCCCAATTATAGGGACTTCAAATCCCATCAGCACCGAGTACGTCGTCGTCGGTGACTTGGTCAACCTATCAGGGGCTGCCTCCGACTCCGATTTGGAAGGGGGAATAATTGCATGGATGGACAATGATGCTTTTTTCGATAGCGATGGGGATGGCGATCCAAGAAACGACAGAGATCAGAACCTTACAGATTCTCTAGATTTTGCATGGGACATCAATGTATTCCTGGATGAGGATTGCATGACCCTATCAGGTTGTGATGGAGATGCAAGGAATGACTGGATCATGCCAAATCAGACCTGGGCCATTCCCGGTGAAGTGAGGATCTCAATGACTGTCTGTGATGGCCTAAATGTCTGTGAATCTAAGGACTTCGTAATTACAGTTCTCTCCATACAGGACACCGCCCCTCCGAAGACTCTGTCTGACTTGACTGTGGAAGATCTTGTCCCAGGTAGAGAACACGCGGGATTGCTAGCTCTTGTAGCCCTAGTGGCTGTTCTTGGATGGATGGTTCTCAGAGAGAGGGATGATGATGAGCTGGATGCCTTAGAAAATGTCAAGAAATATGATGTCGATGAGGTCGAGGAAGAGGGAGGACTACCTGGAATGGACCAGCACAGCCCCCCTCCACAACCAAAATACCTTACCGCTGACCAGCGTACCAACAGAGAGTCGGGTTACGTTCGACCGATTAGAACGAGGCGAAAGAAGTGAATATGAAAACTGCTGGAGGATTTGGCGTAAATCTTCTTCTGGCTGGGATTTTCTGCTCAATTATTCTGATTCCTACGCCGGCTAGTTCCCAATCAGTGGCCTGCGATGTTGCACCTAGTAGCGACTGGAATGCTACGGAAGATCCCGGTGAATACCTATCAGTCGAGGTACCGGGCTCAATCGAAGTCTTCGGCGGAAGGGACTCCGGGTTGAAGCCCCTAGACAAAGACATCAGTACGGAATGGTCCGATGGGGCATGGGATGGTTTTCCCGGGATCCGCGTAGAGAATGAGTCTGCGACCACTGTCGCACTGGTACTAGAACCGGGCTACAGATACACATTCTGCATAGACTTCAGCACCACCGGAGATGTCTACCTCCTGACAGATTCAAATCTTGATATGTACACAGTAGACTTCTACTGCGACGAAGATGGATGGGAATTGATTTGCGATGCACGGGGGCTAGATTCCGTGCCGGTCGAGTACAGGGACATGTTTACCTGGGTTCCATTCAGGGATGCCCATGCTTACGAATCTGTTTCATATCAGGAGTTCTCAGTTGCTATTGACTCCTCGGGTTCAGCTTGGTCATTTGCTGGTTTTGGAAGCTCTGAAGGTCAAGTCTTGCACTTGGTTCTTGATGGTTGGGACAATAGCCGCGAGGGGGATCATCCGGCTTCTGGGAATATGAGCGTCGAGGTTCTGATAGATGTGGAAGAAAGGTTCACTCTTCCGAAGACTGCAGCATATGTCCTAATCGGTGCACTTCCCCTCTCATGCATCATTATTCCATTGATTATCCACTGGAAATACCACTCATCCGCATTGGGCACAAGGGATGGAGAAGATTTGGTTGAAGTCCCCTTCCTGAGGGACGGCCCCTAAGAGTACTCCAATACTTCCCATGCTATCCTCAGATCTGAGGCGTTGATCTTACCTTGCTGAGACAAATGCCAACCTGACTCAGTGGTTGCAAAGACGAGCCCCTGCCCTAGTGCAGGTGCATGTATTCTTGACCAGTCCCCACCAGGGCCTAGTCCCATCAATGAATAGTTCGCATCGGAAGACTTGAGTTTCAATGCGGACTCAAAAATCCTCAGTGCATCTTTTCTTCCTTTTGTATGATAACAAGCCTTTACCATGTCCCCCATATCCTGTGCATCCATAACATCCTGAGTGATTTCGGAGATCGAGGGAGTCGTCTCCAAAGAGTGCAGAGATGCGATCACCCTGGTCCCCTTCCCTGCTAGTTTCACCAAATCTTCCCTCTTGGAAGATTCGATGCCAATTTCTAGATCGACCCAACTCGGATTACTTGCGATCGCTGCTTCGAGTACTGAAACCCTATCCTCCTCGCTTCCTGGATAGTGGCCCCCCTGACTCTGGGGCCTGCAGGTAATCAATATTGGAGCCTCTATCGATGATGAAATAGTCGTAATTGAATCCTCCACATCGATAGCATCCAATTCCAGATGATTCACAATCACTTCGATACTCTCCTTTCCCCCTTCATCGGACCCAGACGAGGTCATCTTTTCTACCGATGTCCATA
>CAXEIX010000164.1:0-2922 GCA_963996605.1 uncultured Candidatus Poseidoniales archaeon
CTACTACTACCTACTGTTGAAAATAGGCTTTGCTACATCACCATCATATTGCCTACCCATTGACTCGGATCTGAATCATAGGGTTAACTGGTCGACCCTACGGTTCGTATCTGTATCACAGGGCAGGGATGTCACTCTGTAATTGCAGTTATCCTACCTTCTACTGAGCTGTAGGTTGAGAGGTCTGGGAACTGCTCGATGTACTGGGATAGAGACTGCTGATAAAGAGCACCGATGTCAATGTAGTCGGCTTCCTTGTTAGGCCAGTCGTAGAACCACTGGTCTCCTCCGCCAGCGATGTAGTCGACTGTGACCAGATCAACAGTTGCACCCGATACCGCTTGTCCATTTTCCACGATCTTGGTACCGTCGTCGAGGGTCACGGACAATACTCGATCCCCTTGAGTCACCACGTTCCCGTCGTCATCGAGAACCAGTGGTTGCTTGGTTGCGTCGTACACGACTGTCATCCCAGCGATTTGGGCGAACCTTCCAGTCCCATCCCCATCTCTCTTCACGCCATCTTCTGTTGTTTCGTCGATTACAGTCTTGCTATATGCGTTCTCTAGAAGATTTAGCAGTCTTTGTGAAGACATGTCTTCGATCATTACAAGTCTGTTTCCGAAAGGAGCGACGTCGAATGTGTCCTGTACTGAGAACCTGTAGTCTGAGGTGCCGTCCGAGTTGACTGATGCTCTTAGGCCCCCTCCGTTAGTCATGGCGACTTGTGCGGGTTGTGTCCCGAAGGTGGATGCAACCTGTCCGGAGTACCAAATCATTGAGTCTGTGACGAGATTTCCTATGTTGGTTTCACGGGCCCTAATATCGTCCTTGGCCCCCCTAAATACAAAGTTGAACGGGTCACTGATCTTGATCGAGGAGAGACTGTCTGTGTGTGCTTTGACGGGATTTTCTATCATGTTGAGGGAGCTTGGATCTTGTTGGCCTGTGTATGAAACCTTAACTGGATTGCCGGTCAGGCTGACCTCTCCTCCATTGACGGAGACTGTTGCCTTGCCGTAATATTGGTACTGGCCCATTGCTGTGATGATTGGGATCCGGTTGCCATCAGCATCATCGACCAATACAGGGTATGAGTCGACTGGCGTGTGGCCATCGTGCAAATCGGCACCCGGATTCGCCAATACCTCATCCCCTCCTCCAGCGACGATGATATCGATGTTCCTAAGCAAGGGTGCGAGCGCCTTGTCCTCTGAATATCCCTGTAGGTGGGAAATCAGTACAACGAGGTCGGCACCATCACTCACAAGCATCTCGGCTTCAGAATTCACCGCGGCCGAGACGTTACTGACATCCACCCTTCCAGGACTTGATATGAATGGAAGATTCTCAGTTACTGCGCCAACTATTCCTACCTTTACATGACCGTCTCCTCCGTTGACTGCCACTACGACCTTGGCCGAGGAAGCGAGTCTGCCCGAGTCTGAAAGTGACTTGAGGTTAGGGTCGTTGGAAACGTCGATGTTGGATGATAGGAATGTCGATGAGCCTTCCGCAATTATGAACTCGGCAAGCGTTGATGGTCCGAAGTCGAAGTCGTGATTCCCTATGCATATTGCATCATATCCTATTGCGGACAGCGCCTCTGCATCGTAATATGTCTGAGGATTGCTTCTTGTTGAAGCGTCCCACTTCGAGCCCGCTAGGAAGTTATCACCCGAAGATAGTGTCAGAGTGCCATGGCCAGCTTCCGAAGAAGCCTGCCTGTCTGTGGTCAGAGCATGTATGAATCCTGATATTCCCGGCCTATCTTCCTCTCTAATTAGATCGGACTCTCCGTCGTTGTTATGGAAAATGTCGATGCTGTAGCTATCAGGTGCAATCGCACCATCCCATGTATTTTCGGACTCTTCTTCTATGCACCCTGCTATTGTCGTGCTAAGGAGCATTATGGCGGCTAATGTTACTGCGCTTATTCTGGACATTGACCTTCGAGAGATTTAGTGCCTATAGTCAATAACCGTTGGATTCTATAGAGCGTACTTTAGAGAAAAATATTCTATTCTTGGGAGACATAGACTATGGTGTTATGATAAATGTGTGATATTCCCTACGGATTATTCTGATGCAGAAGCCTTCATTTCCCTTTTTTTCCTGTTCTGGCGCTTCTTGTACCAGGGGTATATCGGCCACTTAGCAAGTCCAGTCCACATCACCATGAAAACGAAAGTCGTGGATACGAATTTGTCTATGTCACTTGACCAAGCGGTATCGATCCAACCATATTCCACATATGCTATCCGAGAGTGGTAGACTACAAGCATTAATCCTAATCCTAAGTGCACCGATCTCCATATTTTATTCCAGTTTCTTTGCATAGTCCGCACCCGCGTTGATTTCTTTTTAAATTTCATATCTTCTTACAATACCTTAGAGCCGATTTTCTAGTCGACCTCAGAAAAGGTAAATTTCCGTTGAGGGAAACTGAAATACTAATCTCTCAGAGGGTTCCATTTGTTCCTTGTCTGAAAAATGCAAGCACGTCCCCATATGTCTCATCGTCTGAAGATGGCAGATGGTGATCCGCGGTGCTGCTGATTATTATCGTCGGCTCCTGATAAACACCTGCGAGTTCTTCTACCCCGAATATGAAAACATCATTGTCTCCGCCGAAAATAAGCGCATCTACATCCAGGGGGGCTACTTCGTTGATGGTGTCGTTGAGCCCGGAGTGAGTCGTAGGCAGGTATCCGTTGAACAGGAGCGCTTTCTCGAAGGACGTATTGGAGTTGGCGATGTAAACAGTCGCCATCGGGCACCCTTGTGAGTATCCAAGGATGCCGTAGAAGGGGCCATGCTCCTCTACTATTCCGTCTAGATACTCTATCGATATGTCCGCCCAGGTCCTATCCCCATTAGGCTCTCCCTTTCCCCCCGGGGGATCAGCGTACCAGCATTGAT
>CAXEIX010000165.1:0-2911 GCA_963996605.1 uncultured Candidatus Poseidoniales archaeon
GCGCCATCTAGCACAATAGCAACCTTATCGCCTTCCTGGTACGTATGCATCGACCTGCTGATAAACAGCCTCCTACGCTCCCTCTTGTCCTTCCTGAGGATGCTTCTAGTGCCCTGTCTAGTTCCCTTTGTCCTAGTGACCATACTCTCACTGCTCCATTATCGCGAATTCGGGCGACCTGTGGGGCGTTCTTAAGGACTCGGATGTCATTTTCCCACTCATTCCGAGTGGATCTCAAGAACATCGAGCCAAATGACTTCGCAATCTGTTCCTAGAACGCTTTGAACTGAAGGTGTGGTTCTCCCCTCATCGGAGTGCACCAGTTCCTTGATGTAGGTTCCTGCTTCACATCTCATTGTAATTTCTATTTCATCGCCTTCGAATCTTACATTGTCGATAGAGGTGATTTTTCTCCTTCTTATCTTTGCAGCCCTCCTATGAGATACTCTCTGAGGGGTTTCCTGATCGATCACCTGGCCATCTAGAGAGAGGATTGACTTTTCTGCATCTTCAATGTCAACTAGTCCCTCGGCTCTGAATCTTATCGTATACGTCTTTTCCGACCTAGACTGTTTTACCTCGTTGACTTTCTTCCTTGTGCACCAAGCCAGACTGTCAACCTCAACTTTTTCCAGAGCATTTTCCATTACCAAATCGACTAGGTCTTCGACTGGAAGTTGCCTCTTTGACGGTTTCTTCACTTCGAGGACAAAGGGTCGACCTGACCCGAGGCATCTGACATCTATATCCTCCCTCCCCATTCCATGGAATGATGTGTCTTCTGCGCCTAGGGCCTCCCTAATAGGTTCACCAATCAGATCTTGCACGGAATCGATGTACTGAAGTCCTGTTTCTTCACAAGAATCGCACCCCTGTGCCCTACCCCTACAAGCCCTGCAGGGCCAACGCGTTTGTGGAATTCCGCGTGAGACTTTCCTATACCTGCCATAGAGGAAGATTGGCCTCACATCTACATCTACCCTTAGCGTCAAACCATCAACAAGAACCATCACATCTGGCTTCTCCTTGACGAAATCTACTTCCTTGTCGAGATTCCTGATTCTCTCGTGAATTGACTCAACGATGGCGCCTTTGAGATGGTAAGAACCTTGGGCCCCATACTTGGTTCTGATGCGATCCTCCTCTTGTACGAGGTCCTTCGGAAGATGGATTCCAAATTGCATCGTAGAGAATTCTGTGTCGGAAAGAGTGTCGAACACTCTGTCCACAATATTATCGATATCATCGAAAAGATTCTCGCACAGGGGGCAATAGTCCTGGATAATCTTTGATTCTAATTCGGCATCCCTTAGGAAGGCGTCATCCCTGATTGATGAGCCGGAATTTTGACCGGATCCTCTGGAGTGGAGTCCTGAAATTCGGGCTAGGCAATGATCACAAACTCCGATTTTGATAACATGGGCTATTCCTAAAGGGGCTGGACATGGGGGTGAGTCCCAATTCACTGTGCTGCCCTCGAATTCCAAGTCATCACCATCAAACCATGTCTCCTCCAAGCTGCCTCCTTCTGACACTTTCTCTTCGGATTCTAGTTCGGATGAGGCGTATCCTGCTGAGGCGTAGAGTTGCCACTCATCCTCCTCTTCCAGTTTATCTCCAGCACCCTCCGGTTCCTTATCTTGCATGTAAATCGCCACCGAAACGCCGGGGAGGACCCTCTGCTTCGACAAGGCTCGGTATGGAATTGAGGATTTGATTCCTTCGTATTGGGGTCTAAGCATCTGGAGTGCCGTGTAATTCGCAAACCTCTCTTAGATGTTTGAAAGAGTGAATGCCGCTTGAACACCCCGTTGGCCATTCCAATTGTATCCCATATCGTCCGACTGGGGTTGCCTTGGGCTTCTCGACTCTCAGACGTAATATCTCTTCTTCTAATTCTAGCCTTCTTTGCTCATTTTCCTGGCGTGGTTTACATTTTGCGCACCGGCAATTAGAGCGGATCTTCAGATAGCTGATCCTGAATGCGTTTCCATCTGCAAATCTCATTATGCAATACTCATCGCTTCTCTCAAATTCGATTAGCAATTCTCTTGACATACCAGTACCTCGTTAATCGGCCTAACTATGACGCCTCTGTGATTGTATTTCAAATTGGAGTGGAAAAGAAATTGAGCCTAGTCAATCACGAGTAGGGCATGAGGAAAATCGGTGATGTACTTTCTTTCTCTGACTGGCCTGATTTCAGGCCCAATATAACTCCCAGAGAAATCTTTCTCGAAGGAAGTTTCGGGGGATCTTACTGGAGGTCGATTTTCTCTTCGGTTGTTTCTGAGGATCTGAGTGATCAGCATCTGGAGTTTGGGGAGTGGTGGGACGGGATAGAGGAGAGTCTACTCACTAGCGAGAAGTATGACAAGAACAGGAATCGATACAAGGTGAAGTGTGGAACTACTCTGGACATGTGGGAAGAAAAAGGATGGATAGTCGAGCAGGACCCCTACGGATGGGTGCAATGGTACTGTAGATTCTACAAGGGCAGGAGATCTGAGGATGACTCTAGGCAGGTCAGGAGATGGAAGGCATTCGCAGGCCCCAGAGGGAGGTTCAGGAACCATCTGATTAACAGGATTATAGCAAAGGGAGGGGAATATGACGAGGAGTCTATTAGCCCGGTTGTCAGACAATCTCTACAGCACTGGGGCTACCGACTAACAAGAGAGGACTTCGAGGAAGCCGCGTTGGACAAATGGAAATCCAGCCTGCGTTAGTAGGAAGGCTGATTTCAAACAACATATGAAATATGAAATCAATAGAGGAATCTGAGTATGTACCAATTCAAGCACGAAACAGAGGTAGATGCCGATGCAGAGGCGACATTCGCTTGGTTCGAACACGAAGGATCCTTCCGCAGGCTGATGCCTCCATGGGAAGTGGCTGAAGAAGTCAGGGC